>NZ_JACJEZ010000247.1:0-204 GCF_014164365.1 Pseudoalteromonas sp. SG43-6 | reverse complement strand
AGCGTGGGTTTAGCTGGATCACAAGCCGTTCTAAGCACCCAAAGCAGTCAAAAGAAAGCCAAGAGGCTTTTAAAAAAGTTCCAAGTGGAAACGATCCTTCACACCCCAGGACATCTCCCTTTAGAGCGCATTGATGTTTGGTTTCAAGATGAAGCACGGTTTGGACAACAGAATCAAACAACACGCTTATGGGCTGAAACAGGC
>NZ_JACJEZ010000246.1:0-212 GCF_014164365.1 Pseudoalteromonas sp. SG43-6 | reverse complement strand
ATACCAATCTGCCAAATTATGTGATCTAATTAGCACACTGATACTTATCTACTTTTACTAAATTGAACTTAGAAAAATCCAAGCAACTTTTAGCTTTATCACGTAAAGAGCCTAATGCGAGAAAGCGAATACGCCTGCTTGCTGTTTCATTATTCTTTGAGGGTGAAAACAGAACGAATATTGCTAAGCGGCTAAATACAGCGCGCGGCAGT
>NZ_JACJEZ010000245.1:0-213 GCF_014164365.1 Pseudoalteromonas sp. SG43-6 | reverse complement strand
GCAGGACGTATCTTCAAAGAGTGAACCTTCGACCACTCGGTTGGTGGTTTCAACTTTAAAAAGCGCGGGATAAACCCGAGCCTACAGCAAATTTCAGGCATAAAAAAACCGACTCTCGTCGGTTATCTTCTATTAACTTTAATAGTAATAGAAAGTGGTGAGTGCAGGACGTATCTTCAAAGAGTGAACCTTCGACCACTCGGTTGGTGGTTT
>NZ_JACJEZ010000244.1:0-217 GCF_014164365.1 Pseudoalteromonas sp. SG43-6 | reverse complement strand
CACGGCTACCGTGCTCGCAAGAGTTTACTGCATGTGCTTTGGGAGCAAGAGCAATGGCTCGAAAAGTACTTGTTAAGTGACGAAGCTCCTGTAAGCGATGCTCAAGCAAATACTGAACCTTCTGTTTCAGAGTAAATTGAAAGCGCGGTTTATGCCGCACTTGTTAATTTAATTATATGGGGAAGAAGACCCACCCTTAATCTCAGGGCACCCTCCC
>NZ_JACJEZ010000243.1:0-225 GCF_014164365.1 Pseudoalteromonas sp. SG43-6 | reverse complement strand
GCAAGAAATAAAACAGCTGCAAAAAGAGCTTAATCGTAAAGATAAAGCCTTAGCTGAAACAGCGGCATTACTTGTTCTCAAAAAAAAAGCGGATGCCATTTGGGGTTTCAACGAGGACGATTAACAACACAGGCTGAGCGACATGAATTAATAACGCTTATTACAAACGCGCAGGATTCAGGGGCAAGGAAAGAAAAAGCATGTGAGTTACTTGGGCTGACGGTA
>NZ_JACJEZ010000242.1:0-230 GCF_014164365.1 Pseudoalteromonas sp. SG43-6 | reverse complement strand
GCGTTAAGCTTGCTGACGCACAAACTCCGAGCCACATTTAAAACGCAGTGGCAAGTCACTCGCCTACAAGTGATTTAACACCGAGATAAACTTTAACACCCGTAGGCGTTAAGCTTGCTGACGCACAAACTCCGAGCCACATTTAAAACGCAGTGGCAAGTCACTCGCCTACAAGTGATTTAACACCGAGATAAACTTTAACACCCGTAGGCGTTAAGCTTGCTGACGCA
>NZ_JACJEZ010000241.1:0-233 GCF_014164365.1 Pseudoalteromonas sp. SG43-6 | reverse complement strand
GCTAGGCGCTAATACAGCCGCTGATTAGTGCCCTGCCTTTCATTTTTGCACAAGTAAATTCGAGTCTACGCATTCGTAGCAGCGGGTTTACCCCGCGACATAATTCCCCCGCAGCCCACAACGAACTACTATTTGATGATGACGACAATGAGCCAAAAGTTATTTTACAAACCCTTGCCAGTGAACATTACTTTGAGCTAAACGCCAAACAGTCTGGCCGCCAATTCATAGAA
>NZ_JACJEZ010000240.1:0-233 GCF_014164365.1 Pseudoalteromonas sp. SG43-6 | reverse complement strand
AGCCTGTTTCTAGCACAAGCAGATGGTAGTTACCGAAAATTACTAGCGAAGCTAATAAAGTATGATCTACTGATCTTAGACGACTGGGGGCTTGAACCACTGAGTGCGCAGCAACGAGGTGACTTACTCGAATTAATCGATGCGCGGTATGGGTATAAATCACACATAATTATAAGCCAGCTACCACAGGAAAACTGGCATGAAATGATAGGAGAATCAACCCATGCTGACGC
>NZ_JACJEZ010000023.1:42057-77942 GCF_014164365.1 Pseudoalteromonas sp. SG43-6 | reverse complement strand
AATTATATTCAGTTTTACAATTACAAACGTAGGCATTCTACGCTTAATTATATGACGCCACATCAGAAATATAATGAATTAAAAAATGCCGCTTAGAATCTCTACAGAATTTGTTGACCATTACACATTTCATTGCCTGCGGGACAGCGGCAGGTTTGTGTCGTCTCATCATAATGGAAGTCCTCTGAAGTAAATAACCGTGGCTTGCCTTTACTGCGTTTTAGTCGGCGCTTTTCTTGCTCTGTCTCATAAGTTTCACTTTCTTTAAACAGCGGATTTCGTTTTCTAAATTGGTTATCCGCAATGTAAGTATCAAAGCCACTTTTCGCCATGTATTCAAGGTTTGCTTCGCTGTTAAACCCACTGTCTGCGGTGAATTTGATGGCGTGTTTATCTGAGGATTCATCTGTGCTCAGTTTATCTAACTGTTGTTTTAATTGCTTAACCGCTGGCTGCAGGGTTTGCTGCTCGCCCACTGAACCCCATGCCTGTGCTTGCCGTTATTTACCCAAAGCAAGTATTTGATGTTTATCGTCATTTATCGCAATCCCGTTGTAGCCTTGGATTGTACCTTTTGACGTGGTCATTTTCGCGCTATCGGGGTCGGTAATATTACTTTTAATGGGCTTGCCTTTGCTGCCCGTTTTTTCCTCGTGGGTCGCTAAGAACTCCGTGATTTTATCTGCACTTTTATCCAGCTTTTCTTTTTGCTTTAAATCCTGTGTTATCAACTCTTCGCTCAGGCTATCTTGTGATTGGTGACGTTCGATAATACGTTTACTCGCGCGTTCTAGTTTTGCTTTTTTACGCCCTAGCTCATCGAATGTGCCGCTCCATTCTTTACTCGCATTCGATTTCAATTTGCATCCATCAATGGCAAACATGTTACGCCCTATCAAGCCTTCTTCGTCGCATATCATCAGTACTTGCGTAAACAGCGGTTCAATCTGTTCGTGCATTTTGGCCACGAATCCCGCTATCGATGTGTAATGAGGTTGAATATCACCCGACACACTCATGAACAAAATATTCGTCTCACACGCCTTAGCAATACGGCGGCTACTAACCAAACCATGTGCGTAACCAAGTAAAATAATCTTTAGCATCACTGAAGGAGGATACGCAGCAGCACCCGTTTTATCATTGTGATACCACGCATCAAAGCCCGATAAATCGAGTTTATTTTCGACAATATAACAAAGCGCATACTCAAATGTACCTGGCAATATTTGCTCAGCAAAATTGATTGGAATGAATTTATTTTGGCAGGATAAATCAGGCTTGTAGTTGGCCATAACAATTTACCGTGGGTGAATAATATCTATTAGATCACAGTAACCAAATGGATTCAAGGTTAAAAAACAATCAAGCCAAATGCGTAGAATCAGTTCCTAAAAAGAGTAATTCTACAGCCTCAACGCCCGCTTAAGCGGACAAAAATCATTGGTTATAATGTGGAGCGAAGCGGAACCTAACCAACTGTTTTTGTTCCATTTAAAGCACTTGTTAGCACTATTTCTCACCAAAGAAGACGAACCTATAACTATCTTTTGGCATTGCGTCCCCCATGCTACAATCTTTACGAAGAGCAAGGACGCATTCAGTATAGGTTTGTTTTATCGCTACCTGTGGCTGAGCTCGCCCTGACGCTAGTGCCATTTGCTGTTCGATAAAAACATTAACTTTTATCAACACTGAATCGGGAGCCCACAGCCACAACTGAGCATAACAATCTAAAAATGTCTGCTGTTGTTCAGTTGTCACTTCTCGCCCGTTAATGAAAAGCCCCATGCTTTGGATAAAACGGTTATATACCTCACGTTTCTTCGATAGAGCATCAGAGCGAGAATTAATACTCTCTTTCAGCAACTCAACTTCAGACGCATAAGTATTCTTTACAGCTTCAACCTTATCCGTAATTTCAACAAGATCTTCTTTTTTAGCTAAGTTTTTTGCTTTCTCTTTTAAGTAACTCGGGAAGTAAAGTTTACCAAATGCCACTAAACCGAGAAGGACAGCTAAATTTGCCCACAATAAAATTTCGTTCATACCACTCCTACTGAACTCGCATTTTGCTGATAGTGCTAACTTCCAAATATGGGGCGCAAACACGTGTGCAATAATGGCGAAGCCGCGCACGTGTTTGCGTCCCAGCGAGCGACAGCGAGTGCCATAATTTGTTTGTTATATTGCAACATGCTCCAAAAGCTCTTTGAGGCTGAACACTAGAATAACAGATACGAAGCTTACCCCTGCAATCCTTACAGCTGGTGGCGCGTCAGCTTTAATTTTTAGTTGATTGGCAATTCCAAATTCTTCTTTAAGTGAGAAGAGAGCTACTTTATCAATACACCAAATAACTAAAAAACAGTAGACGCTGAGCAAAGAGTAGAACTCAATATCCAAAAAAAGCATGAACAGCATCGTTAAAAGTGATGCGGTTTGAATTAAGAGTGAAACTTTTTTTACCAAGCTAAATCGTCCTTGCGATATAACGCCACAATAACCGAGCGGAGCTAAGCGTGGTATTGTGAGCAAAGCGAACCACGCTTAGCGGAGTCCGGTTGATTGTTTTGTTAGCAGTTTTTGGTGATTTCATTGAATATCTGCTCATTAAGAATTAGAGGGGCCATAAAATCACGAACATACTTTTCTTTTTGACTTTGATCTGAGTCTGCCCACCACTCGGATTCTTTTATATGCTTTTGTAGAAGCTGCGTCTCTATGCGTGAATAGTCAGCCTCTTGCCACTTTATCCAATTCGCTGCTTGTTGTTCGTTGCTCGCAGCCACTAACTGAGCAAATACTTTAAATGCCAAGCTCCCCGTATATGGCGACCCTTGTGCCTCACGTAAACATGAATTTTGATCAAATTTAACTGCCATTAAGGACTTATGTAAAGCCAACAATTCCCAGTAATTTTCTATTTCAATATTCATACTTGATTGACTGCTAACGCTCAAAGCAGCGGTGCGTAGCATCCGCTGCCTTTGCTTGTTATACGCTTACGACTTAGGTTGCTCAAACTTCATTACCATAAATGCCATTTCTGGCTTACATGTTGGCTGACAGGCAAACCCCCACATACTTTCTGGCGCTAACTGAAAAAAATAAACCTTTTGAGTTACACCTTTCTGATTAGTGGCGACGATCTCAATAGTTTCCGGCGCTTCTTTTGGCATTTCATCGAAGCCTTGGCCAAAGCTTTTATACATTTCAGCGGCTTCTTTTTGGCTTAGTTTCTTTGCTGCAACAGAAGTGAAGTGAAATTCATTGTTTACTTTTTTTGGCTGGGCTCGAACCATTTGGGCTGGAATTATTACTGGGGCAAAGCCACCTGGATAATTCCAAAGGACGCTTTCAGCACCAGTCAAGATTTGACCGTAAATCGTGCATTTAACACTTGCTAGTGATTGAACAAGCTTCGGAACCTCCGTGATCATTTCCTTAGGGCCATCTTGGCAGGAAATCTCAAATTCAGGTTGATTTTCTTCGGCCATAGCAAATAATGGAATTACTAAGGCCAGACTAACAATCAAATTCTTAAGCATGATGCTCCCTTTGCGTATAACGCTTACAATAACGGGAAAAACCGAGCGCTTTGCAACGAAGTTGCAGCGAGGCTTTTTCCCAATGAGCGAAGCGAATGATGTTTATTGTTTTGTTAGTGTTCATTGTCAGATTCAACCGTTTCAAACTCAATGCCACCGACACGCTTTGCAATAAAATTGTACCCGAAACACATGAGTCTATTCATTATGTAAAACATAAAACCGTATAGTAATGGTGCTAATGCAAAAATTAAAAACGGAAAATTAGGAATGCTTTCTCCAGTGCTTGTTTTCATTTCTGGAGCGACGAAAAAACCAATGACTCCCATTATGGAAAAAGGAATTGTGAATAGTGCGAACGCTAAAGCAATAACTTTACTAGTTTGGTGCGATGAGAAAGATTTTATCTGGACTTTCATATTTCCTCCATGAACACTAACGCTCTAATAAACCGCGCAATAACGCGGAGCTTTCATTGTGTATACTTCGCGAAGCGAAACACAATGAAAGCGGAGTGTTTTGCGTCGATTTTAATTAGCTTTGTTATATTTTGTTTATATGCTGATACAATTTTCTAGCTTCGAATGGTACTACATGTTTAATAAATTCTTCTTTAGTAGCCCCAAATAATTCAAAATTTTCTTTAGCTTCGTTCAACGTCATTCCATGATTACAAACTGATGGAATAGTTACTCTGGAGTCAATTTCTGAATCGTATTCCCAGAAACATACCTCACAAATTTCACCGCAACCACCATATTTTAAGGTGATGTAACCACAGCAAGGACAATCAACAGTTGGATTATTCTGCTTACTCATAATTTAATAACCGTGTCAGTAAAAATATAACAGCTTATTCAAAGGATCTAAACCCACAAGTTGCAGACAGAAAATCCTTTGAGTTTTTTAATACTTTCAGTCTAACTCCGTATCTAAATGTAAATCAAGGGATTTATATTTGTTGTTTTTTTGTTGTTGTAAAATACAAGAAATAATCCCGCGAGTTGTTGAAAATAAAACCAAACACAACTACTGTTTATATATACAGCAACAACTGGAGCAGATCATGGCTTCTGTATTTTTAGAATCCATCCGTGACTTTATGACAACGCGTCGTTATGCCAAACGCACTATAGACACTTACCAATATTGGATAAAATTTTATACCATGCTAAAAAACATCCAGCGCAATTGGCAGAGTCGGAGGTTGAGCAATTCTTATCTTATTTAAGTAATCAGTGTAATGTTGCAATGAAAACTCAGGCAACGGCTTTAAATGCTTTAGTATTTTTATACCGTCATATTATTCAGCGGCCGTTATCACTTGAGATGAATTTTAATAAATCACTCGTGCCACCTAAATTACCTGTAGTACTGACCCGTGAAGAAATGCAGCGTTTATTATTGGCAATGGATCCAAAGTATAAACTTATCGCTCAGTTACTTTACGGTAGTGGTCTACGTTTAATGGAAGCTGTAAGGCTACGGGTAAAAGATGTCGATTATGACTATGTCTCATTAATGATTTGGCAGGGCAAAGGCAATAAAAACCGCAGAGTAACATTAGCACCCGAACTACTGCCGTTGTTGCGCAGCCAAAGTCACTTGGTAAATGACTACTGGCAACGAGACAAACAAGCAACAGACTATGCCGGTGTCTGGCTTGCGAATGCACTAGCTAGAAAATACCCAGCGGCTCCTTATGAAATGAGCTGGCAATATTTGTTTCCTTCTGCCAAGTTAAGCATGGACCCAGAAAGTAAAAAGCTGCGACGCCACCATATTGATGAAACAACGGTTCGTAAAGCAATTAAGCTGGCAGCAAAGCTGGCAAAAATTCAAAAAAATGTTACCTGCCATACACTACGGCACTCGTTCGCTACCCACTTACTTGAATCCGGTGCAGACATACGCACCGTGCAAGAACAACTCGGCCATAGCGATGTTCGCACCACGCAAATTTATACGCATGTACTTAAAAGTGGTGCCAGTGGCGTAAAAAGCCCGTTGTCGCAGCTACTTTAGGTTCTTATTATCTATTGGAATATCGCGTTTGGGGAATACAAAAAACCCGATAATAATCTTATGTGGAATTGCTGCTGTTAGAAGGGTAAAAAAATAGACCGCAGAGCACTCCCTGATGGTTTAGCTAGGGATATATATCAGCTGCCTGATCAGTCTCACGAGCGAGTCACTCAACAGGACAATGCTTATTTGTAAGCTCCTTGCTTTATATGAATTTTTCTAAAACGCAGCGTCTCTTAACCCTTAATCTTTTTGTGAATCATTGTCTTAACTTTCTAATTTAAATTTTTACGCACACAAAAACGGCATTGCCAGAGCTTTCACCCCATGGGGTTATTTTTTCGTAGTCATGTTCAAACACATGTATTTCAAAATAAGGTTTTAGGGCTTCTTTTAACTGGGCAAAACTAACAGCGACCATTGGGTGCTCGTCGTGCCATATGAATGTTTCGTCTGCTGTTGCTTTATTTATACTGAGCTTTAATGACTGTTTTTCGCCACTGCCACTGTAATTCCAACCAGAGCGGAATGTGAATAGGCTGCCCGCGTTTTCAGCGCTATGCTCTACAAATGAATCGTTATCGATGTGATTTTTATCAACAACGTTAAAGCAAAATATACCACCGGCTTTTAGTGCATGGTGTACGCTTTTAATACAGTCTGTTAATTTATTAATGCCATCGCAGTAATGGATTGAATACAAAAAGCAGGTAATTAAATCAACTTGCTCAGGGATCACAAACTCACTCATATTCTGCAATGAAAATTGCGCTTCTGGGCAACGAATGGTTGCTCTATCTAGCATGGGTTGATTTATATCAAGCCCACTACTTTGATAACCATAATCAATAAAATGACGAACATGTGGGCCCGTGCCGCACGCTAAATCAAGATGCGTATTTCCCTTATTACCAAATATTTGCTGTAGCCTATGAATAAAATAACTTTGGGCTTGATAATCTATATCTGCGCACATTAAGTCATAGTAATCAGAAAGGTCTGTGTATAGAGCGTTCGCGGACATATTAGGCCTAATTATTTGTAGGAGGGTACGTTAAGCCGGGCATAATAAACTAATTATCACCATTAACGAAGCAGATATGAAAGTAAGAGGTTTGTTGGGTTTTGTTTTACTCAACCCAACGTTCAATTTAAATGGCAAATTACTTAAAGCTTACCACTGAGCTTTACTTTAGTTTATCCCTAAATACTTATGTACTTGCACTGATAAGCGCCAGTTTTTTTCAATACAGGTTTCAATTGCCAACTTAGTTGCAGAGACTTTTTGGCTAATTGGTTGCAGGTAAACAAGCTTGGGGGTAACGCCTGTTTTTGCAAATAACTCTTCAAGCTCTACAACGTGTTTTTGCATCGCGATTGGGTGTTTTATTTCATCGGCGCGTTGCATGGCTGAAGTAAGTACGTCGTAGCCGCCACGCATATTAATTTTCGGTGATACCGTCACCCACGTTTGTGCTGGGGCTAAAATCTCAAAAGTGCCGCTGGTTTCTATTTGTGTGCTGTAGCCGTTAGCATGAAGTAATTCGCACACCGGGTTTAAGTCGTACATGCATGGCTCACCGCCGGTGATCACTACATGCTTGGCACGATAAGCACGATCGACAAACAAGTTAAATATTTGCTCAGCTGATGCGTCCGCCCAGTGATCTGAATCAGCCTTTTTCTCAACCGTGTCGTCCAGTGATACTTTATACACATTATCAACTTCCCACGTTTGCTTAGTGTCACACCAAGCGCAACCTACGGGGCAGCCTTGTAAACGTAAAAATATTGAAGGCGTGCCGGTAAAGCTCGCTTCGCCTTGAATGGTTTCAAATATTTCATTAATTTTGTACAAAAGAGTCTCACTCACTACTTGGCATTAATTACGAGCATAAACATAGTTTAAAAAATCAAAAAACACGGTCGGAAATTGTTATTTATGCCCCAGCCGTGTAGTATATCGCGCCCTGATATAAACCTCTATTAAAACTAAGAGCAAAACAGTTATGACGCAAAAAGTAGTTGTGATTTACTCCGGCGGTATGGATTCATTTACCGTATTAAATAAAGCCCTGCAGCAAGGCCGCGAGGTATATGCCCTGTCATTTGACTATGGTCAGCGTCATGTAAAAGAGCTTAAAGTTGCAGCCAGTGTGTGTGAAAAGCTTGGCGTACCGCATAAGATAGTTGATATTTCTGCGATCAATCAGTTAATTGGTGGCTCATCGTTAACTGATGATATTGATGTCCCAGAAGGCCACTACGAAGCCGAAAACATGAAAAGCACCATAGTGCCTAATCGCAACATGATTTTGCTGTCACTGGCTGTGGGTTACGCTGTATCACTCAAAGCAAGCCAAGTGTATTACGGTGCTCACTCTGGGGATCATGCTATTTACCCTGATTGCCGTCCTGAATTTGTGCAAAAGATGGATGATTTATGTCGTATTGCTAACTACGACGCCGTGGAAATTTTCAGCCCGTATTTAAATGACACCAAAATTGACATTCTTACTGATGGTTTAAAAATGGGCTTGGACTACAGCCAAACGTGGACTTGCTATAATGGCCGTGAAAAAGCCTGTGGTAAATGTGGTGCCTGCCAAGAGCGCTTAGAGGCATTTAGCCTTAATAACATTACCGATCCAATCGAGTACGAATAACCCACATTAAAAAAGGCTATCATCGCGATAGCCTTTTTATTATTAACTGAGATAAGTTTACAGCCAACGTTTTACCCGAGACTTGTAATCGCTGTACCCTTGACCAAATATTTTTAATAGAGCCCGCTCCTCTGGAATAATTTGAAACCAAGTTAAGTAACAAATAAAGCCCAGCACACACAATAACGCCCACAGTGATGTTAACCACACTCCCCAACCTGCCAGTATAAAAGCAAAACCAACATACATTGGATTACGTGAAATTTTGTACACACCCGTGGTAACCAGTGCTGACGCTTGATCTGGTTTACTTGGGTTTACAGTGGTTTTTGCTAAGCGAAAACTAACCACCCCAGCAATACAAAAAATACAGCCTGTGGTGAGTAAAATAACCGCAACATAAAAAATAAATGTGGTGAAGTCAATCACACTGTAGTGGGCAATTACCGCCATCAGCACAGTAAAAAAAAGCACTATAATAATCGGAGGAATTTTATTATTTAGCATAGTAACTCACTGTCGTTGTTAAAATTAGTTAATGCTGCAATTAAACACTCATCACACTGTATCACTGATGAATATACCGCAGAGGGTCATGTTGATACAAATAAAGTTACAATTGTCAGCTTCATCATTTGCGCATTCTGGTTATACTTTACACACTATATAAAATAATAAGGAATACAGCATGTCAGGAACTACTATGGTAGTCATGAGCGTATTTATCTCTGTTGGGTTTGGGGTAATGTACGATATGTATAAAAAACATTTAGAGTTTAAACACCGTACACTCACCGATAACAAAGAGTCGAATAATCAAATTGCTGCTGTTACTGCTGAAATGCTTGCGTTAAAAGAGCGTGTACAAACATTAGAAGCTATCGTGACTGATCCTAGTTACAGCGTAAAACAAGAAATCAATAAACTGTAAATTTGCCGCGTTTAAAGCGCTTGCAAGTAATCTGGATATAAATGCGCGTTTTCTGGCTGCTCAATTCCATGAGCGGCTAAAAACCCACAGATCACTTGCCCGCATCCTTGTGGAGCACGAGAGCTGTCAATTTCAAAATTTAATTGATCGGCATGTTGTTTGCCAAGTTCGCATAATTGCAACGCATGCTGCGAACGCAAAACAATACTCAATGCCCCGATTTGCTCTACATTAACGTTTTTACTAAAGCGCGCAAAACCTGCATATTTAAATTGCTCATTTACATAATCATTACTGATCGCTACCAACGCGGTCATCAAGCCATGCAAAAAAGCATTTGCAGATGTATCTGCGGCTAAAAAAATCACTGTTTTTGCGTTAAATTCGCTTAACTGACAGTCAGTACAATTGAGTCGCAGAGTGTAAAGTATGTGCTCATCGGCAATTTTTTGTTGTGCAATTAAAGTCAGTGCGGCTCCAGCAAATAAACATCTAGCAAGTAACTTTATGACACTTTGCGGTTGATGATCAGCAGCCATGGTTAATTGCGGGTTTTGTGCTAATAAAGGTAAATCATGATGGTTATTAAACGGCGTGCTGCTGCCCTGCTCACTATTGAGTTGAAATAGTTCTCTTACTTCGTGTTCACGGGCTATTTTTAACGCTAAAAAAGCGGTTTGGATCAATTCCGAGGTAGGTAAGTTTTCTTCCACAAACCAGCGCCGGCCAAATAATAACTTTTTTGCCTTGGTGCTGCGATAATTATCTGGACTAAGAATGGCCACTTGTAAATAAATTTGCTCATTCTGTTTTGCGGCGAGCACCCGAAAGTGAGTTGAAAACTCAATTTTATCAAGGGTTTCGTTCACGCTTTCGAGGGTATGTTGATAACGTAAAAAATGTTGCGGCACTACCCAGCTCGCGTTACTCAATTGCACGATGGGTGCATAAGCAATTGGCTGCTCACAATTATATAGCAGCTCATTATGAGTATATTTGACTGATGTAAAGTGGTTATTTTTATCTGACATAACTAAACCAAGTAAACTCGCTAACACAAAGCGCTGAAGATGAGTTATTTACGCTGTAACGCTAGTCGATAGATCACAGTGCTGCGTTTAATTTAGCGATATTTTTTGATAATCATCGAGCACATGTTGAAAATATGTACGGTCTTTGTTCAACATCCGAGTATAGTGCGCAACTAATTGTTGCAGATACAATTCGTGCATTTGCTCAGCATTGTCCCACATCTGACTGCCAGTAACACTCAACGCAGTATTACTGGTAAAACTTAGCTGTATCACTTCGTAAAAACGGTTGTTTTCTTGCACCAGTTGTTCTTTGATAAGTCCTAAACCTAACGCCTGTAAACCTTGTCGTAAGGTATAGGTATGATGCACAGGACAAACAATAAAACTGAGTTGTTCACGAAGCTTTTCAGGGCAATTAGCAACCATTTTTTGTACTAGCCTCAGCAGTAATTCTCCACCGACTCCGGCGATAATGATCAGCTGTTTGGCTGATGGCTGCAGCTCAATTGTAGCTACATCCTGACATAATACTTGCCATTGGCAAGCTGCTTGCTGATCACTAAAACGCGTAAGCGTGTGTTCAAGCTCGTCCATTAACGTAGGCACTATATCAACAAAGTTTATTTGCTTGGCGGCTGCCCGCTTTAAAAGCGCCATACCAAGCAAACCGTGGTCACAACAACAGTCCCAAATTACATCATACGGCGCGCAGATCAACGAATCGATTGCACTGAGGCGGCTACTTAGTTTCATTTAAAGCTAAACTTGAGCCGTTTTATAGATCAATGCTTTTAAGCTACGGTCGCTATCAACATCAACAAAACCATGGGTCGGCGCTAGGCGCTCTACAAATTCAATCGCACCTTGAGTGTGTTCGTCTATCAGCGCTTTAAATGACGCTTCACTTAGCTCTGGACTGTTAGCACATAACAGCAATTGAGTATGCTCATTGAGCAGTTCAGGTAAGCGGCGCAGCACTTTTTGATAATCTTTAGTTAAAATGAAACTGCCTTTTTGAAAGCTTGGCGGATCAACAATAATTAAATCAAAAGGGCCAGCCTTTTTAAGTTTACCAAACGACTTTAATATATCGTGCGGTAAAAAGCTCACACTGCGGTCAAAGCCATTAAGTTGATGATTTTGCTTACCGGTGCGCAGTACCCCTTTATTCATATCCATGTTGATCACACTATCGGCACCGCCACGCATTGCAGCAACCGAAAACCCACAGGTATATGAAAATAAATTCAATACTTTAGCGTGTTTACTATGAGCTTGAACAAACTCCCGACCACGGCGCATATCCGGGAATATACCGGTATTTTGACGGCTCATTAAATCCACTAAAAACTCACACTCACCTTCTTTAACACTATGCGGGCTCGGTAGTTGACCAAATAACAGTTTATTTTCAGTTTGTTGTCCGGCGCGTTGTTGAAATACCAACGAGGTGATTAATTCTTTAGCGTGTTGTTGTGCCCATTGCCAAAGCTGCTCACTTAATTGCGTTAGCGTTTGTGAGTCAACTTCGTCGTACGACACTAAAAATAAACACGGCGGGTAAAAGTCGATATTTAGATGACTCAAATGCTCGGTAGTGTGACCGCGGCCATGAAACACACGACAAAGTTCATTGTCTGCTAAGGGCGCACTTTCAAGTGCTGTAATAAGGGGCGTAAAATTATGCATTTTTAATTAACTGTTGTTGTAATTCATGGATTTCATCACGAACGGATGCGGCTTTTTCAAATTCTAAATCACTTGCGTATGCATGCATTTTGGTTTCGAGTTGCTTAATTTGCACTGCGATCTCTTTTGCACTGAGCACTTGCTTACTTTGTTTTCGGATCAGCTGTAAATTATCTTGTGGGCCGGCTCGCTCACCAACATCCATAATGTCAGTAATTTTCTTCAATAAGGCTTGTGGTTCAAGGCCATGCTTAATATTGTAAGCGTGTTGAATATCGCGGCGACGCTGAGTTTCATCAATAGCTTTGGCCATTGATTTAGTGACTCGATCACCGTATAAAATTGCCCGACCATTTAAGTGACGAGCCGCACGACCAATGGTTTGAATTAATGCGCGAGCTGAACGTAAAAAGCCCTCTTTATCAGCATCGAGTATTGCAACTAGCGATACTTCTGGCATATCTAAACCTTCACGCAGTAAGTTAATACCCACTAACACATCAAACACCCCAGCGCGAAAATCACGAATAATTTCGACCCGTTCAACGGTATCGATATCCGAATGCAAGTAACGCACTTTTACATCATGTTCAGATAAGTAATCCGTTAAATCTTCAGCCATGCGCTTAGTAAGTGTGGTTACTAGCACGCGTTCATCAATTGCTACGCGTTTATATATCTCTGACAATAAGTCATCAACTTGAGTTGCCACTGGGCGTACTTCAATTTGTGGATCGAGTAATCCTGTGGGGCGAATAACCTGCTCGGCAATATCATCTCCACAACGTTCAAGTTCAAAATCACCCGGGGTTGCTGATACATAAATTGTTTGCGGTGCTATGGCTTCAAATTCTTCAAAGCGCAGTGGCCGGTTATCCATCGCCGACGGCATACGAAAACCGTATTCCACGAGATTTTCTTTACGGCTACGATCGCCTTTATACATAGCGCCGATTTGCGATACCGTAACGTGAGATTCGTCAATAATCATTAACGCATCTTCAGGAAGATAATCAAGCAAGGTTGGCGGTGGATCGCCCGGCGTGCGACCAGATAAATATCGGCTGTAGTTTTCGATGCCAGAGCAATAACCAAGCTCGGTCATCATTTCAATATCGTATTGTGTACGTTGTGCCACGCGTTGCTCTTCGACCAGTTTATTAGCACTGAGTAACTGCGCACGACGGTCTTTTAATTCAGCTTTAATATGCTCAACCGCATCAAGAATTTTATCTCTGGGTGTCACATAGTGCGTTTTAGGATAGATAGTTGCGCGGACTATGTGTTTTTCAACCGCGCCGGTAAGCGGGTCAAAAATACTTAGCCGTTCTATTTCGTCATCAAACATTTCTACACGCACTGCAAAAGTGTCTGACTCAGCAGGGAATATATCCACAACTTCACCGCGAACCCGATACGTACCGCGGCTAAAATCAATATCATTTCGCGTATATTGAATTTCAGCTAGTCGGCGCAGCATATCGCGTTGATCAACTTTTTCGCCCACTTTTAACAACAGCATCATCTTCATGTATGATTTTGGATCGCCCAAACCATATATGGCTGATACTGATGCCACTATAATTGTATCCCTACGCTCTAATAGCGCTTTGGTAGCACTTAGGCGCATCTGCTCTATGTGTTCGTTTATCGAGGCATCTTTTTCAATAAAGGTATCGCTTGCAACAACATACGCTTCTGGCTGATAGTAATCATAATACGAAACAAAATATTCAACCGCGTTGTGCGGAAAAAACTCTTTCATTTCGCCATATAACTGCGCTGCTAAGGTTTTATTATGCGCCATAATGATCGTTGGGCGATTCAAATCATTGATAATATTAGCCATGGTAAATGTTTTACCAGTACCTGTTGCCCCTAATAATGTTTGATGAGCAAGTCCGGCTTCTAACCCTTCACATAACTGCGCAATCGCGGTGGGTTGATCCCCCGCAGGTTTAAATTTAGATACCAGTTGAAAATGGTCGCTCATGCTTGGCACTCCTGTACAGCTTGGTTACTGATCATATTCAGCTCTTTGATAAACCATTTATAAGCTATTATTGCAGTAAATAAATTACCCAGCGCTGCGCCGATCAGCAAGCCTGGTAAACCGGCATATAAATTACCGACATAAGCAAATGGAATATAAAAAATAAATAATCGGATCACACTTAGAATTAATGCATTCATTGGTTTGTGTAAGGCATTGAACGATGAATTAGACAAAATAATTATCCCTTGCAAACCGTAACTTAACGGCAAGGTAAAAATAAATAATTTGATCACATCGATAACCATCTGCTCTTTACCAAACAACTCACTGATCACTCCTGAAAATGCAATGAGCAGTAAATAAATAATAAACTGCCAAATCATCACAAATTTTAATGTTGTGGTGTACGCCTCTTTAACACGGTTAAGTTTACCAGCACCAAAGTTTTGACTAATAAACGGCGGTAACGTCATCGATAAAGCTAACACCACCAAACTGGCAATTGATTCAATACGACTGCCTACGCCAAAAGCAGCAACAGCCTCAGGTCCATGATGAGCAACCATGGCAATCATCACCGCCATTGCAACTGGTGTTAACATATTTGCACCTGCTGCTGGCAAACCAATTTTAAGAATTTTTCGAATAGAGCTTAATGGGGTTTGGTTATTTGCATTTAGGCTCAGCAAGCCTTTTTTTACTGCTAGCAAATATAAAATAATGACAACGGCTACCGACCATGCGATGACGCTGGCAATCGCAGCGCCTTTAATGCCAAATGCAGGAATTGGCCCAAAGCCAAAAATCAATACTGGGTCGAGTACGGCATTGATAAGCCCCGCTCCACCCATCACTATGCTAGGTGTTTTGGTGTCACCGCTGGCACGTAACACTGAGTTACCAACCATAGGGGTAATTAGAAATACACTGCCTAAAAACCACACACTCATATACTCATGGATCAGCGGCAACACTTGCTCCCCTGCTCCCAGCAATTTAAATATCGGGGAAATAAACAGATAACCAAATAGCGATAAACATACCACCATCACCACTGCAATTAATAATGCGATGCTGGCATCAAAGCGTGCTTCTTCAATATTATTACTACCCAATGCCTTGGCAATAACCGCTGACGTACCGATACCCAAACCAATAGCTAGGCTGATCACGGTAAAGGTTACCGGAAAAGTAAAACTGACAGCAGCTAATGGCTCAGTTCCCAATAAGCTAATAAAAAATGTATCGACAATATTGAACATCATTAACGTGATCATGCCGAAAATCATCGGCACAGTCATTTTCTTCAAGGTCGGTACTATTGGATCGTTTAATAAATCGGGAGCTGAGTTGCTCTGCAAAGTTGCGCGCATGGGAATAAATAAACCTCTTTTATTAAGCGTGGTATTTTAAAGCATCAGGGCTTTTCAAGCCACGCATTTATCAAGTGATTATAAATTGATTACAAAAACGCCTAAAAAACCATAGAAAAGTGTTCTTTTTACGTGTTTAGCGACGATTTCACTTCGAACCTCTACTAAAAACAATAAAAATACATTTTTATAACCTTTATCACAAAAACATCGCGACTGGTGCTGCATTTTTACACAAAAATTGCGCTAATCGAATCGTTACGAATAAATTTACTCATCAACGAAGCTCTTTTCAGCTTATTTTTTCAAGTCATTGTTTTAAAATGAGATAAAAAAACTGTTTTAAATGCTTGATATCCTCACAGTGCCCTAAAAATATGGCTCTGCCAACGTTCTTAAAGTTTCATAAACAGAGTTATCCACAGAAACCGTGGATAACTCTTGCAAAGCCACGTTAATAAAGGCGTGCAAAGGGACGGCTTAAACACGCTAACGGCAATGTTGGCAAATACTAACTTTAGACAATTTGAGTTAAATAGCTCATAAAACATACTTAACCCCTGTACCAATGACCTGTCACATTTATTTAAACGCCCATTCAATATGAAAAAATAAATATAACTAAATGAAATAAAACAATATATATATATTTCCTTGCTATTCTCATGGGTATTAAGTCGCTAAACTAAGGGTTCAGATCTGTATGTCATTTTTTTCTCGGCATTTTTCGTTAACGACTAATTAAATGCATAAGTAAATTTAATTATTGCGAATTTGCGCTTTTATTAGCTAACGTTAAAAAAGTACATTTCATAAATTTATTCGTACAAAACTAGATAAATGATCACTTTTATAATTTGTCTGGCGGTTAACTTGTTTGTTTTTTAGTCGTTGAAAACCGAGATTTTATCACGCGTCTCGATTTACACGGCTTAAATGAAGAGAAAAAAAGCCACAAAACAGCCAGATCGAACATAAAAACATCGAACAGACTGCTTTTTTTTGTTTATCCGGTTTTATGTGTTGACACTTTGCAGCGCGGTCATTAATATTTCGCCCCGTTGAAAGGCACATACGCTTCCCCCTTAGCTCAGTTGGTTAGAGCGACGGACTGTTAATCCGCAGGTCCCCCGTTCGAGTCGGGGAGGGGGAGCCAGTCTTTTCAGCCATAAACGATTCCCCCTTAGCTCAGTTGGTTAGAGCGACGGACTGTTAATCCGCAGGTCCCCCGTTCGAGTCGGGGAGGGGGAGCCAAGTTTATGTAATATGATTATTGTTCCCCCTTAGCTCAGTTGGTTAGAGCGACGGACTGTTAATCCGCAGGTCCCCCGTTCGAGTCGGGGAGGGGGAGCCAAATCATATAAAATTTAAGTATCGTAGTTCCCCCTTAGCTCAGTTGGTTAGAGCGACGGACTGTTAATCCGCAGGTCCCCCGTTCGAGTCGGGGAGGGGGAGCCAACTTAAAGAATCAATTAGACTTTCCTAAACAATTCCACTACTCTACTACAATCAAAATATTTCTTTTTAATACACATTTAATAAGTGTAAAATAATTTGATTAATCAAGGATCTGATTCCTTCCCTTTGATCTACTAAAAAGAATAAGACATGGCTGGTTTCAAAAAACTCATATTTATTCAATTAATATCTTGGATGTTGTTTGCAAGTATTGGTGGCTATTTTGTTGCGTCAGCGTTTGACAACGCAGTAAGCGATGCACAACATAAAACGCAATCAGTGGTAAACAACTATATTAGTAAACATTCTATTGCTGAAATAGCACCAGATAAACTTCAGCAAGTGCTTGCTGACGGTAATACTTTTTCTTCATTTATTTTGCGTGATCAGCAAGGTAAAGAACTTATAAATATTACATCCCCTACTTCATTACCAGCCATTGCGCAATTAGTTAACACCAGCTTTAACTCTATCCGTCCTCAATTTGCTGTTAATCAAGCGTCTGATATCAAAGTTGAATTTACTATTAATGCCAATAACCTTGGGTTGATACTCCAACAAGCGATGTTTATTGTTATTTTAGTGTCAGGTTTAATGGCAATTATTCCCATTGTGTTCATGAAAACCATGTTTAGTAAGCTAAATAGAAATATAAGCATGACAGTGGCTGAGATAATTGATGTTTATATCAATCAAAATCAAGTCAACACCGGTCTTGAAACAGCGATTAATAGCAGCAAAATAAAACAACTGGGCGTTGACCTAGTGCCGAGCTTTAATCGCCTGTCGCACTTTTTACAAAGTAAGCATGATGATATTCAAAATGCCGCACATTCTATCAAGCAAGAAGCTTATAAAGATGTAGTTACTGAACTTGGCAACCGTAATATGTTTGTTGAATATTATGAGAAGTACATTGAAAGCAGTGAAAAAAGCACCTTTGGCTCTTTGGCAATGGTTCGTTGTAGTGAATTACAAGCAATCAACCAAACTCGTGGTTACCAAAAAGGTGACGAGTATGTCAAAGCTGTGGCTGATATTATTAAACATATCAGCGGCACATATACAGGCAGTAAAGTTTTTCGTTTGAATAGCTCAGATTTCGCGATTGTGCTGCCTAACACTCCTCTAAAGGAATCTGAACGTTTTGGTGATAACTTACAATCTCGATTTACTCAATATCAGCAAAACCAAGAATTAAGCTCAGTAGCAAATACTGGGATCGTCGCTTATGAAAAAGGCAAACCCTTAGGTGAGCTACTTTCGATAGTAGACAATGCTATGAGCATGGCCCAATCAAAACAAGCTAACGCCTGGCATATACAACGCGAAACTGATTTAGTTAATAATGTAAGTGCAGGATTTGGCAATCAAAACTGGCGTAAAGTGATTAATGAAGTCATTGAAGCTGAGCGTGTACATTTGGTAATGCAAAACATTATGCCAATTGGTAAAAGCATGAAGGCCTACGCTGAAATTCAAGTGCGCTTTAAAACAACAGAAAACCAAGTATTGCCTACCGCTTCATTTTTAGCTATGGCTGAAAAGCTTGATATGGCGATGGAAATTGATCAGTTAATCATTAATTCATCACTGGAAAAAATTAAGAGCCGTAATTTCTCTGAAAAATTCTTTGGTTTGAATGTTACCGCCTCAAGCGCACACAATGATCAGTTCGTAATTTGGCTAGAGCGACGTTTATTAAAAGACACAAATATTGCCTCAAAACTGGTATTCGAAGTGAGTGAATTTGGCTTACAGCAAAATATTAAAGCCAGTAAACGCTTTATAGATATGATCCACCGTGTTGGTGCTCGGATCACGGTAGAACGATTTGGTGTTGGTTTAACCTCGTTTAAGTTTTTCCGCGATTTAAAACCTGACTTTATCAAAATGGATGCAAGCTATACTCGCGGCCTTGAAGAAGATAAAAACAACCAATACTTTATGCGTTTAATGGTCGACCTCGCGCATCGAATTGGTGTTAGCGTTTTTGCTGAGGGTGTTGAAAGCCAAGAAGAAAAACACATTATTGAAACTTTATGTCTTGATGGTGTGCAAGGTTATTACATCGAAAAGCCAAAAGATATTTAATCAATCTAAAAGGTGCTTTGAGCACCTTTTTAGTTTTCTAGTAGTTTATTTCCCCCTCCCCTGATCTGCTTTATCATTCCAAATGTCAGTAACTAGGTTAATGAACAGTTAATCTTTATTTATCATGCTATAAATTTCTAAATGCAATTCACTATCATTATTAAATGAGCCGTTTATTTACCTTCTACGTGTTGTTAAACAGCCAATAAAAAAGGATAATGTCGGCGTTTATTATAGCTTGAGGCGAACATGACAGAATATGTATTGCTGTTGATCGGCACAGTACTGGTTAATAACTTTGTGTTAGTACAATTTTTAGGTCTATGCCCGTTTATGGGGGTATCTGGCAAACTGGATACAGCTATAGGCATGTCACTTGCGACCACTTTTGTGTTAACACTTGCCTCTGTAACAAGCTATCTAGTTAATCAATATATTTTGATCCCACTTGATATCACGTATTTACGTACTCTAAGCTTTATTCTTGTGATTGCGGTGGTGGTTCAGTTTACCGAAATGGTAGTCAGAAAAACCAGCCCAACGCTGTATCGCTTACTCGGTATATTTTTACCTTTGATCACCACAAACTGTGCGGTCTTAGGTGTTGCGTTACTAAATGTCAAAGAGGATCATACGTTTTTACAATCTGCAGTATATGGCTTTGGCGCTGCTGTTGGTTTTTCTATGGTACTGGTTTTATTTGCAGCTCTTCGTGAACGCTTAACCGCTGCTGACGTACCTACCCCCTTTAAAGGCGCATCGATTGCGATGATCACCGCAGGCTTAATGTCGATGGCCTTTATGGGCTTTACAGGATTAGTGAAGTTTTAACATGACCTTGTTTTATGCCTTGATTGCGCTGGGAACCCTAGCACTCATTTTTGGTTTGATCTTAGGATTTGCTGCTGTGCGCTATCGAGTGCAAAGTAATCCGATTGTTGAACAGATCGATACTATATTACCGCAAACACAGTGCGGCCAGTGTGGCTATCCGGGTTGTCGCCCTTATGCAGAAGCCATCGCCAATGGCGATGAAATTAATAAATGCCCACCAGGTGGCGATGCGACAGTAAAAAAATTAGCTGACTTAATGGGTGTTGAAGCTAAACCCCTTGCCGGTGGCGAACAAGCTGAACCGATAAAAACCGTTGCCTATATACGTGAAGATGAATGTATTGGTTGTACCAAATGTATTCAAGCTTGTCCTGTCGATGCCATTGTTGGTGCCACGCGCCAAATGCATACTGTTTTAATTGATGAATGTACGGGTTGTGACTTATGTGTTGAACCTTGTCCTGTTGACTGTATTGATATGCTGCCTGTAGAAACCACTAAGCAAACGTGGAAATGGCAACTAGATGCAATTCCAGTAACACAGATTGATTAAGGGCTCCCTATGGAAAAGCTAATCGCACAGATAAAACAAGGTAAAGTGTGGCCGTTTCCAGGTGGCATTCATCCACCGGGACAAAAAACAATTTCCAACAGTCAAGCAATCGCCCGTTTACCTTTGCCTGACAAACTCGTTGTGCCATTAAAACAACATATTGGTGCTAACGGTCAACTGATCGTCGAAAAAGGCCAACAGGTACTTAAAGGGCAAGCACTTACAAAGCCTGTTGCGAATTGGTCGGTGCCAATACACGCCCCGACTTCTGGTACTATTACTGATATTTGCCAAATGCCGTCTGCGCATCCATCGGCATTGCCTGAATTGTGTGTAATTATTGAGCCCGATGGCCAAGATAGCTGGTGTGCGTTAGCACCGGTGACAACACCAAGCCAGCTTTCTCACGAGCAACTTATCGATATTATTCATGACCGTGGTATTGCCGGTATGGGCGGTGCAGGATTCCCAACTTATATTAAAGCAGATAGTCGCAAAGCAATTGAGTATTTTATTGTTAATGCAGTGGAATGTGAGCCCTATATTACTGCTGATGATGTACTAATGCGTGAGCATGCTGCAGGCATTATTGCTGGCATAGAGATCATGCAGCAATTGCTTACACCAACACTTACTATCGTTGGTATAGAAGATAACAAACCAGAGGCCATCGCAGCCATGCAGGCAGCGGCTGAGTATAATGACAAAATAATCATTCAAACAGTTCCTACTGTTTATCCTTCTGGTGGTGAAAAGCAATTAATTAAGCTACTTACCAATAAAGAAGTCCCTAGTGGGGGAATTCCAGCAGATATCGGTGTGTTAGTACAAAACGTCGGCACTTTATTTGCTGTTCATCAAGCTGTCTATGAAGGTAAGCCACTAATTGAACGTGTTATTACGGTAACAGGTAATACAATTCATAATCCGGGTAATGTATGGGCTTTATTAGGCACTGAAATAAAACATCTACTTGATTGCCAAGGCTTTTCACCAGTGCCACAGCAACGCGTTGTAATGGGCGGCCCTATGATGGGCTTTACTTTGCCAACGGTGCGTATCGGCGTGGTAAAAACCACTAACTGTATTTTAGCCCCAGATCATGATGAGCTGGCAGAGCCCGGCCCTGAAAAAGCCTGTATTCGTTGTAGTGCTTGTGCTGATGCCTGCCCTGCTTCACTGTTGCCTCAGCAATTACAATGGTTTGCTAAATCAAAAGAATACGACAAACTGAAAGAGCATAACCTGTTTGATTGTATTGAATGCGGTGCTTGCGCGTATGTGTGCCCAAGTGAAATTCCGCTGGTGCAGTATTACCGTGTGGCTAAAGTTGAAATAAAAGAACAGCAAGCTGAGCAAGTTAAAGCTGAACGTGCGAAAGAGCGCTTTGAACTTCGAAAACAACGCCTAGAGCGGGAGCAAGAAGCACGACAAAATCGCCATAAACGCAAACCAGCTGCTGAAAAATCGGCTGACGAAAAACAAAAAATTGCCGATGCTCTAGCACGCGTTAAAAACAAACCAGCAAAAGATGACGACAAATCAGCTGTGGCCGCTGCAATTGCTCGCGCCAAAGCTAAAAAACAAAATCAAGAAGCAACGCTTGAACCAGATAACAGTGACGTAGCATTAGAGCGCGCAGCGCGCAAAGAGCAAGCTCGCAAATACAAAGAGCAAAAAGCCGCAAGCAGTACAGCTGCTGATCCGGATGATAAAAAGTCAGCCGTGGCCGCTGCGATTGCCCGCGCTAAAGCGAAAAAAGCGGCGGCATCAGAAGATGAAAGCGATAACACGACTGCTGCACCTACTGATGATAAAAAAGCCGCTGTAGCCGCTGCAATTGCTCGTGCTAAAGCAAAAAAGGCAGCACAGGCTGAACCAGCAGCAAGCGTAGAAAACGACAACTCTGAAAGTGAAGTCGCTACAGCCTCACCTGCCGATGATAAAAAAGCCGCTGTCGCTGCTGCAATTGCCCGTGCAAAAGCGAAAAAGGCAGCACAAGCAGCAAGCGTAGAAAACGACAGTTCTGAAAGTGAAGTTACTTCAACCTCACCTGCCGATGATAAAAAAGCCGCTGTCGCTGCTGCTATTGCTCGTGCAAAAGCGAAAAAGGCAGCACAAGCAGCAAGCGTAGAAAACGACAGCTCTGAAAGTGAAATTACTACAGCCTCACCTGCCGATGATAAAAAAGCCGCTGTCGCTGCCGCCATTGCCCGCGCGAAAGCGAAAAAGGCTGCACAAGCAGCAAGCGTAGAAAACGACAATTCTGAAAGTGAAGTCGCTACAGCCTTACCTGCCGATGATAAAAAAGCCGCTGTCGCTGCCGCCATTGCCCGCGCGAAAGCGAAAAAGGCTGCAAAAGCTGAACAAGCAGCAAGCGTAGAAAACGACGATGCTGAAAATGAAACTTCGGCTACAGCGATAAACGAAGCTGAAATCGCTGAAGATAAACCAGAACAGACCGCACAAGATAAGAAAAAGGCCGCTGTTGCCGCAGCGATTGCCCGTGCAAAGGCTAAAAAATTACAACAAGAAGGAAGTGATAAGTAATGAAGCTAACTATGGCCAGTTCGCCGCATAGCCACAGTCATAAATCACTTAGCAGGTTGATGCAAACAGTGATCTTAGCCTGTATTCCTGGACTTATCGCACAACTGTATTTTTTTGGTACGGGTGTATTGATCCAGCTAATTTTAGCGTTAGTCACGGTTAGTATCAGTGAAGCCATTATTATGCTTATTCGCAAGCGCCCTGTATGGCCTGCGCTTGGAGATGGCAGTGCATGGCTTACTGCGGTCTTATTAGCATTAAGTATTCCGCCACTCGCCCCATGGTGGGTTATTGTGATCGGTAGCTTTTTTGCCATCGTCATTGTTAAACAGCTCTATGGTGGCCTTGGTTTCAATTTATTTAACCCTGCCATGGCTGCATACGTGTTATTGCTTATTTCGTTCCCTGTGCAAATGACCACTTGGATGCCAGTTAGTGACTTACTGGCAAACCCAATTAGTCTTACTCAACAGCTTAGCGTTATTTTTAATGGCTTTACCAGTGCAGGTTTTAGTGTTGATCAACTTAGAGTTGGGGTTGATGGCGTAACAATGGCCACACCTTTGGATACCATCAAGACCGATATCGCTCATGGTTTAACCGTATCTGAAAGCATGCAAGCCGCTATTTTTAATAGTTGGTTAGGACAAGGTTGGGGCTGGGTAAATCTTGGCTTTTTAATCGGTGGCTTATACCTTATTAAAGCCAAAGTTATAAATTGGCATATCCCAGTTGGTGTAATTGCATCAATTGCTGTGTGCAGCGCAATTGGTTATATCGCAGCACCTGGTACTGAGCCTGGTATGGTATTTCATTTATTTAGTGGCGCAACCATGTTAGGGGCCTTTTTCATAGCCACGGATCCGGTTTCGGCAGCTACCACTAATCGCGGCCGGTTAATTTACGGCGCATTGATTGGTTTATTAGTTTATTTGATTCGTACTTTTGGCGGTTACCCAGATGCCATGGCGTTTGCTGTGTTACTACTCAATATGGCCGTTCCACTGATAGACTATTACACTCAACCACGTACTTATGGCCATGGGGTGAATAAATGATTATTTCATCAATGACAAAAAATGGCGCTATTTTAGCCCTGTTTGCCCTGCTCACTACCGGCGCTGTTGGTATTATCCATAACCTCACGGCTGACAGTATTGCAGAGCAAGAGCGCAAACAACTTTCATTACAGCTGCAAGATGTACTCGCCCCTGATTTTTACGATAATACTCTTTATCAAGATTGTGCCATCATTGATGATCCACTACTTGGTAATAAACCACAAACCGTTTATCGTGCTCGCAAGGGTGGCCAACCTGTTGCTTTAGTAATGCGCCACGTGACGCCAAAAGGTTATAGCGGCGATATAAGTTTATTAACTGCCGTATTTGCAAACGGGGACGTTGCCGGAGTACGTGTTACTAAACACGAAGAAACGCCTGGTCTTGGTGATAAAGTAGAAATGAAAAAATCTCTTTGGATCACTTCATTTAAAGATAAAACTGTACTTGATGACGACGATACTCGCTGGGCAGTAAAAAAAGATGGCGGAGACTTTGATCAATTCACTGGCGCTACCATTACACCACGTGCCGTGGTTGGCTCAGTAAAACACGCTGTGTTATTCTCAAAAAACAATTTCGATGCGGTATTTAGTGCTGATAACGCATGCCAAGTAGGTGAGCCATGAGCCAATTAAAAGAACTGTTTAACGAAGGAATGTGGAAAAACAACCCTGCCCTCGTGCAATTACTCGGTTTGTGCCCACTACTGGCCGTCACATCAACGATAACCAATGCGATGGGCCTCGGTTTAGCCACTCTGCTGGTATTAGTTGGCTCGAACGTCACAATTTCTGCGGTGCGTAATTTCGTGCCAAAAGATATCCGCATTCCTGTATTTGTGATGTTTATCGCAGGCTTTGTAACCATAGTGCAGCTATTAATGAATGCCTATACGTTTGGCTTATATCAATCGCTAGGAATATTTATTCCACTGATAGTTACTAACTGCGCTATTATCGGCCGCGCTGAAGCGTATGCCTCTAAGAATCCGATTCATTTATCAGCGTTTGACGGTTTAATGATGGGCTCTGGCTTTATGGTAGTACTGGTTGTGCTTGGCGCAATGCGTGAGCTTATTGGCCAAGGTACCTTATTTGATGGCGCCGATTTACTACTGGGCCCATGGGCATCGGTTTTACGCATTGAAGTATTTAGTTTTGATAATCAATTTTTGCTCGCTATTTTACCACCCGGTGCATTTTTAGGTTTGGGCTTACTGATTGCTGCTAAAAATGTCATTGATGCGCAAATAAAAGCAAAACAAGTAGCACCACCAGTGGCCGAAAAAGGCCCACGAGCAAGGGTCACCAGTTTAACTTAAGGGGAAGCGCACAGTATTTACTGTGCGTTTAAGTTGCATGAATAAAGAAAAACGATACGAAATACTCTCTCGCTTGCGCGAGCAAAACCCACATCCAGAAACCGAGCTTGAATATTCAAGCCCGTTTGAACTGTTAGTTGCGGTAACGCTATCAGCACAAGCAACTGACGTTGGGGTAAATAAAGCCACCCGTAAGCTCTTTCCCGTCGCCAATACGCCGCAAGCAATTTTAGATTTAGGCCACGATAAACTTCGCGATTACATTAAAACCATCGGTTTGTTTAATTCTAAAGCTGCCAATGTGTACAAAATGTGCCAAATTTTAGTTGATAAGCACAACAGCGAAGTGCCTGAGAATCGTGAAGCCCTAGAAGCCCTACCCGGCGTTGGCCGTAAAACTGCCAATGTGGTACTCAACACCGCCTTCGGCTGGCCGACAATCGCGGTAGATACCCACATAGACCGCGTATCAAACCGCACTAAATTTGCTATGGGTAAGAACGTTGTTGAAGTAGAAAAAAAGCTATTAAAAGTTGTACCAGCAGAGTTTAAAGTAGATGTACATCACTGGCTCATTTTACATGGACGTTATACCTGTGTGGCGCGTAAGCCAAAGTGTGGCAGCTGTATAATTGAAGATTTATGTGAGTTTAAAGAAAAGACTGAGTAACTAATTTTTAATTGAAATATTAAGATAATCATACGATATGTGCCCTACGTATGATTATCTTAATTTGAAAACCTCAAATAAACGCTTAACCTTTAAACATTACCGGACATAAACTCTATACTCCCAAGGCGCCAACTTAAGGCTTGCGTCTTCAGTAAGCGTTGCCTTTTGTTTGCTAAATAGCTCTGTATATACTCCAGCTGTTTGTGGACCCATAAATTGAATATCTGCTCTTTATCAGAAAAATTAATCACAACAAACACTTTATCTTTGGTATTTTCGCGGATAAAACTAAACACTTCAGTCGGATTAGTATTATAAATACGCTCCATTGTCGCGCCATATTTACCATGCCATAACGCGGTGTTTTCTTTTTGCAAAGCTAAGAGCTTTTGAATCAATGGCTTAAATTTATGTTCTTTCCATTCAATAGGATCTTTTTCAAAAAATTCAAGTCGCTTATTATTCCCAGCTTCAAGTCCATTATAAATTAATGGTATGCCTTCACCGACAATAGATAAAACAATAGCTGTTGCGACTTTATCCTCACTTCCATAACGCTCAAACACAGTTCCTTCCCACGAATTAGCATCATGATTTGAAACATACGTCATCCGATAGCTATTTTTCGGATACGCTCCCTCATTCCATGAATAGTATACAAACAATCTATTTAAATCAGCGTGACCACTTAAAATATCATGAATAGCTTCCTGCCAAGACCATGCATAAGTAGCATCAAAAGCTTGAGCATGTAAATCACGCATTTCCCACTCAGCTAACATAAAAACAGGCTTGATCGCGTCTAGCTCCACCCTAACGTTTTCCCAAAAATCGAGAGGAACAAAACCTGCCACATCACATCGATAGCCATCAATATTTACTTCTTTGACCCAATACTTCATTGCATTAGTCATGTATTCACGCATTTCTGGTACGTTATAATCAAAGTCGATTATGTCTGACCAATCCCACCACGGTGTGGGTTGAAAGTTACCTTGCGAATTTTTTGTATACCAATTTGGATGCTTATGTCTTAATTCATTATCCCAAGCACTATGATTTGCTACCCAATCTAGAATAACGTACATACCTAATTCGTGAGCAGCGTTAACAAAGCTTTTTAAGTCATCTAAGGTACCAAACTCAGGATTAACACCGTAGTAATCTTTTACTGAATAAGGGCTACCCAGCGACCCTTTTCTGTTTTCTTCGCCAATCGGATGAATCGGCATTAACCAAAGAATATCGACGCCAAGTTCTTTTAATCGTGGTAGTTGATGCTCAGCGGCTGCAAATGTTCCTTCAGGTGTGAACTGTCGCGTATTAATTTGATAAAAACTTGCGTTCTTACTCCACTGAGGATGCGTTAACTTCACATATTCTTGTGGAACATAATTAGAGGAAATATTTGTTGTCTTAGTTTTTTTACTTATATTAGTGCAGGCACACAGCCCTAAAAATAGTAATATTATTGAAAGGTTTTTCATTTATAAAGCCCCTTAAACGATTAAGTTTTAACAATATGCGATGTAGTGAAATTATTTCCAACAAACTATTAACATGAATACGTATGTAAGTCTTAATGCCTATCTACGATAATTATCATTCGGTTGGCCTACCATCGCGGTAGATACGCATATATTCCGTGTATCAAACCGTACTAAGCTTGCCATGGGTAAAGACGTGGTAGCCGTTGAGCAAAAACTCGAAAAAGTGATCCCCAAAGAATTTAAAGTAGACGTACACCATTGGCTCATACTGCACGGGCGTTATACCTGTGTTGCCCGTAAACCAAAATGTGGCAGTTGTATTATTGAAGATTTGTGCGAGTTTAAAGACAAGACTGAATAATGTTTATTCTTTTTTGAGCCAATAAGTAAACTTTAAATTTTTATCTTTGCTGTTGGTTTTTTGCATGCATTATTTAACTGCTAATGGCTAACAAATTACATTAAAATGACGGTATTCTTATTCAATTTTTAGTACTTCGATTTTAAGTAAAGAAAACAATAAATTTCCTAAAAAATGCTTGTACATAGCTTCTATTTCTTCTTTAGATATAGTTCCACCACGTATAAGGACTTCTTGCCGCTCAGCTGGCTCTTTTATGATAAACCCGGTAGAACTGAACCCATTTTTTTCATAAAACGCTTTGCGCTTAACTCTTTGTTGATAGTTTTCTGTCTTTTCATCAAGCTCCTCAATAGTGAGTACTATTCTTTTATTTGAATGCTTTTCATTCATAGAATCCATTACTTTGCTTCCGTAACCACTTGAGCGGAGCAATTCAGATATAGCAAAAAACTTTACACAGATAATTTGTTTATATTCTTTAGTGTAGAGAAAACCAACCCATTTATTATTATCATAAATAATATCAAAGCCATTTTTTCCATTCCTCATTCTGTATTTAACAAGCCATTCTGGTAGTCTGTGAACTTTTGGAAAAGCTTCGAAAAAAAGGTCTATAACTTTTGAATAGTTAAAATCATGTTTGTTAAGTGGGCGAAAAGTGATCATCATATTAACCCTGCAAGCCAATCAACAGTTAAGATAGTAGTAAAAACCTTTAATCCAATCAAACCGAAAAATATGAATATAAATGTAACTTTAATTTTTTTACTTTTTATATTATTCCAAGATAGAAGTTTTGCTTGAAATTCACTTTTTAGCTCATCAATATCCTCTTTCATACATAATTCCCTATCTCGTGCTGTAATTATATCAACTACAACACAGTTAATATGAGTTACCAAATTAACTTTGTAACTAAAAGTTCCGATGATGCCTAATACAAACACATGATCTTTGCTCTTTAGGATTTCAACTACCAGCATTTTGAAAGCTAGTTACATCTTCCTTCCTTATATCTAAGTTGGCCAACCATTGCTGTAGATACCCACATAGACCGTGTATCAAACCGTACTAAGCTTGCCATGGGTAAAGGTGTTGTTGCGGTGGAACAAAAACTTTTAAAAGTTGTACCAACAGAGTTTAAAGTTGATGTACATCAATGACTTATACTGCACGGACGTTATACCTGTGTTGCCCGTAAGCCTAAATGTGGCAGTTGTATTATTGAAGACTTGTGTGAGTTTAAAGATAAAGCAGATTAGATCCTGTAGATAAAACACCTTCATTTTAAACGATTATTAATTATAAACCTCAATTATCAGGCTTATAAGAATAAGCTCAGTGATTAATTCGCATTCCAGTCTTTTTTTCTGTTTATTAAAGTAGGTGCCTAACTTTGGCACCTTTCATTTTCCATACCTTGTAAATCAATTTAAATAAAATCTGTTTATTCGTGATTTGGCGTAATTATTAGAATATTTTCAAAGTATTAATTTCACAAGCGTCAATCCTTTAGTTATGCTGTTGAGCATTATGAAATTTTATTGCGAGAATTCCTATGTTACCTATACTTCGTATCTTGTTAATTGAGCAAGACCCCGCCACCTTGCAAGAGCTTTCTACTAATCTGTCGAAAACCATCCCAAATTTTGAGCGAGATGATATTCATATCGATATTATTGAGCGTCTTGAGCTAAAACAAGCATTGGACATTGTAGAGGAAGATGGCGATATTCAGGCCGTAGTGCTTAGCTGGGATTTGCAAAATAAGGTTGGCGAGCGCACTTATAGTCGCTTTATCGAGCAGTTAAAGGGGATCCGCCTTGAGTTGCCTGTTTATGTTATTGGCGATGATACGAAAGGGCTAGAAATCGTTAATGAGTCGGAGGAGATTGAGTCTTTTTTCTTTAAAGATGAGGTGATTTCTGATCCTGAAGCAATTTTAGGCTATATGATCAACGATTTCGATGACCGCTCAGAAACCCCATTTTGGACGGCGTATCGCCGTTATGTTGGCGAAGCGAACGACTCTTGGCATACACCGGGACACAGCGGTGGCTCTAGCTTTAGAAATTCCCCTTATATCAAAGATTTTTATCAGTTTTATGGTCGTAATGTGTTCGTTGGCGATCTGTCGGTTTCAGTGGACTCTTTAGGTTCATTGTCAGATAGCACCAATACAATTGGCCGTGCGCAAGAGTCAGCAGCGGCGACGTTTGAGGTTAAGCATACCTATTTCGTTACCAATGGGTCGTCTACCTCAAATAAAATCATCTTGCAGACATTGCTGCGCAAGGGCGATAAAGTGATTATCGACCGCAATTGTCATAAATCTGTGCACTATGGCATTTTACAATCAGCGAGTTTACCTGTTTATTTGTCGAGTATTTTAAATCCAAAATATGGCATCTTCGCGCCGCCGTCGTTGGCCGACATTAAACAGGCGATAGAACAAAATACCGATGCGAAATTGCTAGTCCTCACCGGTTGTACTTACGATGGCCTACTGAGCGATCTGAAACAGGTGGTAGAGTTTGCCCATCAACATGGTATTAAAGTATTTATTGACGAAGCGTGGTTTGCTTACTCGCTGTTTCATCCAAGCCTACGATACTATTCCGCCATTCATGCTGGCGCTGACTACGTCACCCATTCAGCACATAAAGTGGTATCGGCGTTTTCTCAGGCGTCTTATATTCATGTTAACGATCCTGATTTTGATGCTGATTTCTTTCGCGAGATTTACAGTATTTACGCCAGTACATCGCCAAAATATCAGCTTATCGCGTCGCTTGATGTGTGCCAAAAGCAATTGGAGATGGAAGGCTATAAGTTACTCAATGCTTTGTTGAACCATGTGGAAGAATTTAAACAACAGATGGCTTCACTCAAACAAATTAAAGTGCTAGGTAAGCAAGACTTTATGGAAATATTTCCGCACTTTAGTGGTGATAACATGGGTCACGATCCGCTAAAAATTCTCATCGATATTAGCGAATTACCTTATTCATTAAAGGATATTCATAAATACCTGCTGGATGAAATTGGCCTAGAAATAGAGAAGTACACTCACAGCACCATCTTAGTGTTACTGACGCTTGGCGGCACGCGCTCAAAAATAATTCGTCTTTATAATGCGCTCAAAAAACTCGACAGCGGTAAAGTGAAGTTGTCAAAATCGACGCGACGATCTCGCTTGCCTGAGAATCTACCAGCAATAGACTTAGCGTGTATTCCAAGCGATGCCTTTTATGGCGAGCGTGAATCTGTGCCTATCGGTAAAAGTAACAACCGTATTTGTGCCGGTTTAGTCACCCCCTATCCACCAGGTATTCCTCTTTTGGTGCCGGGACAGCATATTACTGAGGAACATATAGAGTACCTTAAAGAGTTAGCAGGACAAGGTTTGACGATTCAAGGGAGTTTTGATGGTGAAATCTATGTTCTTAAGGGCAAAGTTCAAAAGTAAAAATATACTTTAATACAGCCGAACTCCTTATAACGAAACAGCAATGTCACACGATATTGCTGTTTAGTGCGTTATAATTCTAGGCCACTTTAATAGAACTTGGTGTGCTAAGCTAATGTTAATATTAGGCAATATCACGTCAGAATTTAAAGATAAGACAGAGTAAATAATACGAAGTATAGTAGATTAAAGAACTGACCCTGACACTACAAAAATAAATGAAGCGGATGCGTGATAATGCTAGTTAAGAACAAAAAAACGCTTACTTTAATGCGCATTGCTGCATTTATTGTCACCATCATGAGCATATACTTTTTTGCCCCTTGGCAGTTTGCTTTATATTACTTGCAACCGCTACCGGCGACGATCAAAGAACAAACACAAGAGGCTATTGAACAAGGAGTCGATGGCATTATTGTGTATATTCATAGACAAGGACAGCAACCTGAATTTTTTGCAAACGGTTGGCATAATCGAGATCAAAAAATCCCCGCTTACCCTAGTGCACTTTTTAAAATTGGCAGCATTCGAAAGTTATATGATGCAGCAGCTTTAACCAAACTTTCAGCCGCTGGACGTATTGATGTAGATAAAACACTGGCTGATTATCTTCCATCATTAATTGGACGCATTGAAAATGCAGATAAGATAACACTACGAATGATGGTAAAACACAAAAGTGGCATACCCAATTACACAGACACTGATAATTTCGATTGGTCAATCACCTACCCTGACCCACTTGCATTAGTACTCGATAAACCCGCTGATTTTAGTCCTAATGCTGATTACGGCTATTCTAATACTAATTATTTGTTGCTGCGGAAAATCATGTCTAATGTGCTGGGTTATGACCATAACCAATTTATTAAAAACGAGATTTTAACGCCATTGGGCTTAACGAATACCTTCGAGTCTGTAAATGAGATAAATTTAGCGCTATTAATGAGTGGCTATTATGTTGGCTACGAAAATGATTTTAAAGCACTTGATCAAGGGTATGTGGCAACAGCACAAGATGTGGGCGACTTTATTGTGGCATTAAATAATGGCACATTTTTTAGTGAACAAGAGCAAGCTTTGTACGCATCACTCTATAAATATGAGCACACAGGTTGGGTATTAGGGTATTCAAGCATTGCTCGTTATTATAAAGATATCGATACAGTCGTTGTGCAGTTTATAAATACTAATGGCAATGATACTGTGTTGCTCACAGAAATAATTTATAATCGGATTATTGATATTTTAACAGCGCAGCAGTAGTTACAGAGTAGCTGCGTTATCAAAAATTTATGTGAATTTTAAAGAGGGTTTAAATGCGTTTATTACACACCATGTTACGGGTTGCTGATCTAGATAAATCAATTGCGTTTTATACTCAAGTACTCGGCATGAAAGAGTTACGCCGTGCTGATAACGAAGAGTATCGCTATACCCTAGCCTTCGTAGGCTATGGCGATGAAAAAGACACAGCAGTACTTGAGCTGACCTATAACTGGGATACCGACAGCTATGATTTAGGCAATGCCTATGGTCATATCGCGATTGAGTTTGATGATATCTATAAAGCCTGTGCTGATATCAAGGCCGCTGGCGGCAATGTTAGCCGTGAGCCAGGACCTGTTAAAGGCGGCACAACAGAAATTGCTTTTGTAAAAGATCCAGATGGCTACTCAATTGAATTAATTCAGAAGAAAGAAAATATGAGTAAATTTTAGCAAATATATGTAATAGGTTTGCTAATCCGCTTTTTATTTATTTAAGCTCAACTCTGATACGATATTAAAAAAGGTGCTGTATGCACCTTTTTATCGTAATTGACTGTCTTTACTGCCACGTCGGTTAAACCCTTTAGAAAGTGCGCCTTTACCTTCTAGTTCAGCTTGGCAACTTACACAATACTTCACACCAGGTAACGCGAGCCTTCGTGCTTGTAGTATTGGTTCATCACATTCTTCACATAGCTCGGCACTAGCTCCAGAAACTAAATTACTTCTAGCATATTGCACAGCATCATTAACGCTGGCATCAATTTGATCTTGAATTGCACCCTCTCGTGCCCATCCACTTGCCATATAACCTCCTATTTATTTGGACGTTTATATGTACGCTAACATAGATGAAGTTTATTTAAGCTGAATATAAGAAAGGGAAAGATACTAATAAAATTTAGGAATTATTATATAAAAGATTTAATTTTTAGATTTTAACTTGGATGAATAATTCTGAAGTAACTATAGAAATGCAGTTAAACTGATGTTACAGGCTTTTTAATAAAAGCTATCTTACTAATAAATAGTAAGTTTCGTCCCAACTCTTGTTAACGTTGTGTATAGAGAGTGCGGTGTCACACTTTCTTGCACATTACTTAAAAAAAGTAAATGGCGTCCCCAAGGGGATTCGAACCCCTGTTACCGCCGTGAAAGGGCGGTGTCCTAGGCCTCTAGACGATGGGGACACAGAATATGTGTCACTAGGACAACTGAATGGTTTAACTCGTTTCAGGCGAGCTGCTTAATAACACTGCACTTCCCTATTTAAAATAAGTAAGTGGCGTCCCCAAGAGATTAGTACTCTTGTTAACGTCGTGCATAGATAGTGCGGTGTCACACTGCTTTATACATTACTTAAAATAAGTAAGTGGCGTCCCCAAGGGGATTCGAACCCCTGTTACCGCCGTGAAAGGGCGGTGTCCTAGGCCTCTAGACGATGGGGACACAGAATATGTGTCACTAGGACGACTGAATAGTTTAACTCGTTTCAGGCGAGCTGCTTCATAACACTGCACTGACTATGAAAATAGTAAGTGGCGTCCCCAAGGGGATTCGAACCCCTGTTACCGCCGTGAAAGGGCGGTGTCCTAGGCCTCTAGACGATGGGGACACAGAATATGTGTCACTAGGACAACTGAATAGTTTAACTCGTTTCAGGCGAGCTGCTTAATAACACTGCACTGACTATGAAAATAGTAAGTGGCGTCCCCAAGGGGATTCGAACCCCTGTTACCGCCGTGAAAGGGCGGTGTCCTAGGCCTCTAGACGATGGGGACACATAAATGTGTCACTAGGACAACTGAATGGTTTAACTCGTTTCAGGCGAGCTATCTTAATAACACTACATCTACTATAGAAATAGTAAGTGGCGTCCCCAAGGGGATTCGAACCCCTGTTACCGCCGTGAAAGGGCGGTGTCCTAGGCCTCTAGACGATGGGGACACATAAATGTATCACTAGGACAATTGATTAGTTATGCTCACATCCTGAGCTGATTAAGGTAATTGCGATTAAGTACAAATTAAGACTCGAGCTTAACTTGTTCGCTATTTTCTCGGTTTACCCGCCTTTAACTTATAAAAGTTAAGTGGCGTCCCCAAGGGGATTCGAACCCCTGTTACCGCCGTGAAAGGGCGGTGTCCTAGGCCTCTAGACGATGGGGACACAGAAAACTGCTACCCTAGGACAAACACTTTAATAAATTGGTGGAGCTATGCGGGATCGAACCGCAGACCTCTTCACTGCCAGCGAAGCGCTCTCCCAGCTGAGCTATAGCCCCAATTTATTTTGCTAAACACTTGCGCAGTTAAACCGTGCTGTGTATCGCTGAGTGCGGGGCGCATTCTATGCAGCCACCAAAATAATGTCAACATTTTTTTCAGTAACTTTCTTTAAACGGTTTAATTTTCAACAAACTGAATAATGAATAAACCGCGGCGCTCAAAATACATGCAAGGGAGCTGTTTCAAAACAAAAATTAGGATTGAAAGGCGCACAATATAGATTAACTAAGGTGAAATATATTCTAAAACATCAAAACAATAAGGTATACATTTATATGCAAAATAAAGTCGGAGTCTTTTCTTGTTTTTCACAACAACGTTTTCATCACCAAGTAAAACGAATTTAAGATGAACATACTAGCAATTAACTGCAACGCCCCTACTCTATTGTCAGTTATTTATATGATCACAGAGGCTCCATTAGTTACAGTCGGTGTTTTATATCAATCGTATTTAACTAACGGTATTTGGATTTTTCAATGCGATTGACTATAACCTTCCTCCCTCATGATTAAAAAACAAATCCGCTTTTGACTAACAGGCACCACTAGCTATTAAAGTATTGCATTAAATAATGAGTAAATTGATTGCACATATAGATTGAATGTAAGTAAATTGGCTATAAAACAATCTCAATCTTACTTCATTGATTATAAAACCTGCATCTAAAACATTTTTCCTCATTCAAGTGTTGACACATTTACAACTCTATCTATAATAGCGCCCCACAACAACGCGGCAATGAGTTGTTGTTTAGATGTGGGTGATTAGCTCAGTTCTAAGAAAAGAGAGCATCACCGCTATTTACAAGTAACGGCGGGGTTCACTGGTTAAAGTCCAGTACTATTTATTTTAATAGTAGCGTTTTAATTTATATGTGGGTGATTAGCTCAGTTGGGAGAGCATCGCCCTTACAAGGCGAGGGTCACTGGTTCAAGTCCAGTATCACCCACCACATATAGAACCTGTTATTATATTAGTAGTTGCATGTTTTAAATTTGTAATATGAGTCACAAGCTCAGTTGGAAAAAAGAGAGCATCACCGCTATTTACAAGTAACGGCGAAGTTCACTGGTTAAAGTCCAGTACTATTTATTTTAATAGTAGCGTTTTAATTTATATGTGGGTGATTAGCTCAGTTGGGAGAGCATCGCCCTTACAAGGCGAGGGTCACTGGTTCAAGTCCAGTAT
>NZ_JACJEZ010000023.1:0-41957 GCF_014164365.1 Pseudoalteromonas sp. SG43-6 | reverse complement strand
CACCCACCACATATAAAACCTGTTATTATATTAGTAGTTGCATGTTTTAAATTTGTAATATGGGTCACAAGCTCAGTTACAAGAAAAGAGAGCATCACCGCTATTTACAACTAACGGCGAGGTTCACTGGTTAAAATCCAGTACTATTTATTTTAATAGTAGCGTTTTAAATTTGTAATATGGGTCGTTAGCTCAGTTGGGAGAGCATCGCCCTTACAAGGCGAGGGTCACTGGTTCAAGTCCAGTACGACCCACCATTCTTAGAATGGTGCATATTACATGATATCTAAATGGGTGATTAGCTCAGTTGGGAGAGCATCGCCCTTACAAGGCGAGGGTCACTGGTTCAAGTCCAGTATCACCCACCATTTAGATATAAAACTTTACGGGTCGTTAGCTCAGTTGGGAGAGCATCGCCCTTACAAGGCGAGGGTCACTGGTTCAAGTCCAGTACGACCCACCATTTATAAAATGGTTATCGTAAAGTTTAGTAATTGATTATATGGGGTCGTTAGCTCAGTTGGGAGAGCATCGCCCTTACAAGGCGAGGGTCACTGGTTCAAGTCCAGTACGACCCACCATTTAATCAAAATTATATGTGGGTGATTAGCTCAGTTGGGAGAGCATCGCCCTTACAAGGCGAGGGTCACTGGTTCAAGTCCAGTATCACCCACCACATATAAAACCTCACGTTTAATTAATAATTAGCTCAGTTGAAAAAAAGAGCATCGCCACCCTTCACAAATAATGGCGAGGATCACTGGTTCAAGTCCAGTATCACCCACCACATATAAAACCTTTTAATACCCTCAATCAAACCTTACGTTATATTCTTTAATCGATAATTAGCTCAGTTGAAAAAAAAGAGCATCGCCACCCTTTACAAATAATGGCGAGGGTCACTGGTTCAAGTCCAGTATCACCCACCACATATAAAACCTCTTAGTAATTCTGTTAAAAATAAAATTCAAAAAGCCTCTAAATACGCTAATTCTTTTCCAAACCTGAAACTCTTTTAATGTGTTCCTTGATGGATAATTAAGTTTGAAAAGCATCAACCTAGGCGCTTTACAAAGCTAGGGTCTCCTATCTCTATAAAAATCCTCAAGCAATAACTAGCGCTACCTAAATTTGGATAATCAAGCTGCTTGAAAATTCATAACTGATCAAATAAACGAAGTCTGCGGTATTAAATTTTAAATTCCCTTGTCAGCGACTAGACTGTTTATTATAGTCTCTGATACGTTCATGTGGTCACAAGTCTAATGCCAGCAAAGATTTTTTCTAATGCAAAAATACTTATAGTTGAAGAGCAACCTCTTGCTCAAAGCTATATGAAACAGTCGCTCGAAAAACTTGGCTTTCGACAGCTGCGCTTTGCTGAACATGCAAATTCGGCTAAAGAGCAGTGCACCAGTGAACAGTTTGATCTGATTGTTTGCTCTTTTAATTTAAGTAAGCAGCAAGACGGCTATCAGCTATATGAAGAGTTACGCGTTAAGCGTTTAATAAAAAACTCTACTGGGTTCATTTTTATTTCAGCTGAAACCAGTGGTTCTTTGGTACACAGCGTGCTTGAACTGCAACCCGATGACTTTTTAGTCAAGCCATTCACCATATATGATCTTAAAACACGTATAGAACGAATTTTGCTGCGTAAAAATCATTTACAAGCAATATATAATTTCATTGACGATGGGAATGACTCTAAAGCGCTAAAAGCAATCAATACTGCGCTTGATGAAAAAGGCAATGCTTATAGTGCAATATTATTGCGTTTAAAAGGTGACGCCCTACTTCGCTTAAAACGAGCAGATACCGCAAAAGCTTTCTTTAAATCAGTTCTTGATATTCAAAAATTTACATGGGCAAAGGTAGGTTTAGTTGAAGCATTAATTGCGAATAACGAGCATATTCTTGCGCAAAGAATGCTAAAAACGATGCTGCTACGTCATGAAACACGATTAGTCGCACTCGATTTACTTGGTAAGCTGGAGATTAAATTAAACCAATTTGAATTAGCGCAAGATTTTTTAAGCCAAGCCGTTGATATAGCTCCACGCAATATCGAGCGCCAAAAATCACTTAGCCATGTATCGCTGGTAAATCATGATTATGAAAAAAATTACCTTACACAAAAAGACATCGCCAACTTTGCCAAACATTCGATTCACGATCACCCTGACGTATATTTAAATGCAGCACGGGCGGGTATTGATTTTGCATTAACAACAGATCAAAGCGATCAAATTCAACGTATTTCAAGACAAACCAATAAATACTTAGCTGATTTAAAAAGCCAATTTCCAAATAGTCACAATCAGGCGCAAATAGATGTTTTAAATGCCCGTTTACACTATTTGAAAGATGAGCATCAAAAAGCGAAAATGTTGATTGAGCAGCTCGACGATGACGATAGCCACATTCGCTCTGTAGACGGCGCACTTGATAAAGCAAAGGCATTTCATGAACTGGGGTTTCACCACAAAGCACAGTCATTATTTAACCAAATTATTAGTCATTGTGAACGTCATCCAACAGTGAGTGATGCTGTTTATTTACGTTATATTCAACAACAACAAAGTGAACGCCGTGATATAAAAATGGGCCCTAAAGAGCTGAATAACCATGCAGTTACACAGTTTAACCGTGGTCAATTAAATACCGCTCTTGAAGCATTCACACAAGCATTTAGAGTAATGCCTCGTAATCCAAGTATTGCTTTAAATTTATTGCAGTGTCTATTTGATAGTTCCAAGCAAAATGGCCAAACGTTAAACCTAATGATGGCAAAAAAATGCTATGCGTTACTCAATACGACAACATTAGACAACGAGCAGCAACAACGCTTTAATAAAATAGTACAACAAGCAACGAGTATGGGGCTAACACTTGCTAATCTAGAAGAGCCAGGCAAAACCAAATAGAATAATAAATAGTTTAGATAAGGTGTTGTTTATAAGAATGAGGAATTCAAAATATCGCTGACAAGCGGTGATATGACTTTTAAAATCCAGCCTTACTGGAATCGGATCATGTAAATTCAGTAAGGCATTGGTTATTGTCAATTACGAGCTAATAAATTACACCTTCTTCAATGAGACCGCGTTTATACAATAACGCAGACCACTTGGCATTGGTCCATCTGGGAATACATGACCTAAGTGCGCATCACATACATTACATACAGTTTCTATTCTTTGCATACCGTGGGTCTTGTCACCATTGTAAGCAATCGAGTTTAGTTGCGCGGGTTGAGTAAATGATGGCCAGCCAGTGCCGCTATCAAATTTTTCATCACCATCAAATAATAAGTTATCACAACATACACAGGCGTACTTACCAGGTTCAAACAAGGTGCAGCTATCTGAGCTGTGTGGGCGCTCTGTGCCTTTATTACGAGTCACATAAAAGGCTTCTTCGGTTAATTGTTCACGCCATTGCTGCTCGGTTTTTACTACTTTACGGCTCGGCTCTGGATTGCCTTTATTGGCAAAGTTTAGAATATCATTCCAATTCAACATAACTGACCTCATTGAGTAAGATGGGTTAATTTATTGCTATCCACATTATCATGGTATCGCGCTAATAACATTGTCAGCTTGGATTTATCCGCACTGCACAAAATGGTTTTGTAGGGGGTGAAAAATAATTTTGGTACTGGCTACGGGAATGTTTAAACTCACTAGCTACGTTTATCTGCACTGTTAAACCAGCCATCTCAACAGACTCAACGCCTATTAGTGAGCTAAATAGCTTCAGTACACCAATGACAGATTCTTACTAAGCCTATTTGCTGTTACATACTATATATACCCTGTTGATCACTATTTAGTTTCATACAATGGTAATTAATTTTTTTTCATTTTCAGTCAATAGTGTATTAAAGTATTGTGTTAGCTCTGCTTTAGTTGCCGGTAAGCCTATTGAGCATTGACGCTGTTCGCTGGAGAGAATTAAGAATTGGTCATCATGGCACTGTATTTCCTTGATACTATCAATAAGCAGCCATTGTGGGCCGTGAGTACGGTCAAAAAAACCTGAAAGGGTAAAGACCAAAAGGTGCTGTTGTTCGCGTCGAATAAACTTATCTAGGCTATTACGTGCTTTAAATAGTGGTGTTAGCCGATAACAGCATGAGCTAAATACAAATAGCCATACAGCTATTAACAATACAAACCACGCTTGCTGAAATAACATGGTAAATACACTCAACAATAATAACACGATACCGAAACAGCCGACGATCAGCGCCAGTAATTGATTAATTTTACGCATCAAAGACTCCTTGCAACGTTAACCTAAATTACTTACTTGCACTTTTTTCATCGGTTTCAGGATCGGGCCAATCATTAAAAAACACCGTTAAATAACGACTTTTTGCTAAATATAATAATACCCACAATACCGTCACCATTTGCAGCGCTAAAAACATCGAAAACTGATAATAACTATGAGCGGCTTGAATAATCAGCCAGCTTAAATCTATCGCTGCACATGCTAACAATGGCCACCGCATAAAACGCCACACTCGCGCTAACCATGCTGCACTGTCTGCGCTTTTTTGTGGCCTGCGCAAACAAAAAATTACGGCAGGAATAATGGCTATTGCACCAATAGCCAATGCACTGAAAAAGTCAGCTTTAGATCTAAACACTAATGACATTAAATCAAGCTCAGGACGCCTGCTCAGTGCCGCAATGATCCAAATAAAGTAGGCACGAAGTAATACCAGTAAACTCAAATGAAACGCGATTGGAGTGCGATAGGTGCCATATTTGTCCCAATACTCTGGTCCATAACGCTTCATAACTGGTTTTTCCTCTCGGCTACTACGCCAAGTAATATGAATGCTGCCACGGCTGTAACACCTAACCAGCGCACACCAAAGAACATCAGTAACTGACTTAGTAATGGAGTGACAAATACTACTAACAAGCCAAAACCAAACCCGGTTACCAGTACAAATGCACATACTCTGAGTATAAAGTGGCGCCTTGCTACAAAGCGTTTCGTGGTTTTGATAATCTCATTTGCATACAAAGACACCAAACACACCACCAGTAACAATGCGATATTATATAAGTAAGGCTTTAGCCACTGACCAAAGGTCAGTGCTAAATCCTGAAAAAGCGTAATAATGCTATCCATTATGTTGCGCCAGTAATGCAATTAAATCATCTTCGGTCAGTATTTCAATGCCTAAATCTTGTGCTTTCGTGAGCTTAGAACCGGCTTTTTCACCCGCTATTAACGCATCGGTTTTAGCTGATACACTACCTGAAACTTTCGCCCCTAACTGCTGCAAGCGTGCTTTTGCATCATTTCGATTAAGCTCGTTCAAAGTACCCGTTAACACATAGGTTAAGCCTGCTAACGGTTGTGAGTCTTCACTTGGCGGCGTGAGTTCTGGCCAATGAATACCCTGTTCCAGCAAGGCAGTTACGACATCTAAATTATGTTGCTCAGCAAAAAAACCACGCACATGCTTGGCTACAATTTCCCCAACATCACTAACTTCGACTAACGCTTCAGTTGTTGCCGCAGTTACTTTATCTAGCGTTAAAAAGTGATTAGCTAAATTTTGCGCCGTCGCTTCACCGACTTCACGAATACCTAATGAGTATAAAAACTTAGCCAACGTCGTTTGTTTTGCATCATCAAGTGCTGCTACTAGGTTTTTCGCCGATTTTGGCCCCATGCGCTCAAGCGATTCAAAATGTCCTTGTTTAAGTATGAATAAGTCTGCTGGCGTTTTAATGAGCTCTCTGTCCACCAGCTGTTCAACAATTTTATCGCCAAGGCCATCGATATCGAGTGCTTTGCGTGAAGCAAAGTGTTTGATCGCTTCTTTACGCTGTGCTTGGCACACCAGGCCTCCTGTACAGCGCGCTACGGCTTCGCCTTCAATGCGTTCAATATGGGAGTCACAAATTGGACAAGTAGCCGGAAACTCAATCTCTTTGGCATCTGTTGGACGGCGCTCTAATACCACTTGAGTAATTTGTGGGATCACATCACCAGCACGGCGAATGATCACAGTATCGCCAATTTTTACCCCCAAACGCTCTATTTCATCACGATTGTGTAACGTTGCATTTGAAACCGTGACACCACCAACAAATACCGGCTCTAAACGAGCCACAGGGGTAATTGCGCCAGTGCGCCCTACCTGAAATTCAACATCCAGTAGCTGAGTGATTTCTTCTTGCGCAGGAAACTTATACGCAATCGCCCAACGCGGAGCTCGCGCTACAAAACCTAACCGCTCTTGTAGTGCTTTGTTATTTATTTTGATCACCACACCATCAATTTCATACTTTAAGCTGCTGCGGCGCTCAAGTATATCTTGATAGTAATCCAAAGCAGCTTGCTGGCCTTCGACTAATTTTGTTTCCGGGCAAAGTGGTAACCCCCAGTCAGTTAGCTTAGCCAATTGCTGGTAATGATCACTTGGTAATTCACCATTTGTTACTACGCCAATACTGTAGGCATAAAACATCAAAGGTCGCTTGGCGGTGATTTTTGAATCGAGTTGACGCAAGCTGCCTGCGGCTGCATTACGTGGATTAACAAATACTTTGTCGCCACGCTTTTCGGCTTCAGCATTAAGTTTGTCAAATCCGGCGCTATCCATGAACACTTCACCACGAATTTCAATTTCCTCGGGAAAGTCATCGCCACGTAATTTTAGCGGTACATTACGAATCGTTTTAACGTTAGTGGTAATATTTTCGCCGGTGTGCCCGTCGCCACGCGTTGCCGCCTGCACTAACACACCATTACGGTATAAAATCGATACCGCTAAACCGTCAAGTTTTGGTTCACAGCAAAAGGTCAGCTCATTGTTATCCATCAAACGTTCTTTAATGCGGCGATTAAAAGCGCTGAACTCTTCTTCACTAAAGGCGTTATCAAGTGACAACATCGGCACTTGATGAGTGACTTGCTCAAACTTAGCAAGCGCCGCACCGCCTACTTTCTGGGTCGGTGAATCAGTACTCAAGTACTCAGGATTTGCTACCTCAAGCGCACTTAATTGTTGTAATAAACGATCATACTCTGCATCAGGAATGCTTGGGTTATCAAGTACATAATAATTATGATTGTGATCTTCTAACTGCTGACGAAGTTGCGTTATTTGCGCTAACACTAAAGTGGACATACTGACCTCAAAAAACATAAAAAAGCCACTTAAACGAGTTATCGCCAAGTGGCTTATAAAATTCTTAATTAATTAACTGTATATTGCAGGTGATTAAGCTGAAAAGCGTCTCACTTTTTCAACATAATTGCGCACACTATCAACGGTCATTTCTTCTCGTTGTGAGTCTAAAATAACGGCGCCAAATTCATCTGCTAACTTTTTAGCCGCACTGTGCAACATATTAAATGCAGCAAGCCCGTCACCATCACACGGCAAGGTCATAAACAAGCTAATTCCAGCGGTGCTAAATTGTTCCATATTATCTATATCAAAAGTACCAGGGTTGTACATGTTCACTAACCGAAACAGCACTGGACCATGACCAGCAGGATCTAAATGGCGATTAAAAAAGCCTTCTTCAGAGTACTTAAAGCCAAGTGTGTTTACTGCTGGCAATAATTTGCTGCCTTCCATACTCAAGCCTTCAGGCATTTGAATATGCACAATGATAAAATCACTTGCAGCCGGTTGCTCAGCTTCATCCTCTACGCTTGCATCTGTTGCAGTAGTCACATCATCAACCTCAGCGGCAGGTTCGTCATCTGACGCTGCAAAAGAGTGTGGTTGCTTTTCATCAGCACTGAAGCTTAAATCCCCAAACTGCGGTTCATCACGCTCAGTATGAGATGCTGGCTCAGCTACGCTTTGACGCTCAGTAGGCGCTTGATCTGCAGGCTCAACCCGCTCATCATTAGTCGCAACGGGTGCATCTTTTTTACGAACTGACCATAGGCCATGTATTAATAATCCACCAATGACAATTACACTGATAATGATTAAAACCCATCTTAATTGTTCGGCCATCCCCTCACCTTTTATTATTTATCTACTCAAATATTAATATTTATGCATGTGCCATTTGCACCGCTTGTTCAATATCTACAGCGACCACACGCGAAACGCCCGGTTCAGCCATTGTTACACCCGTCAACCTGCCAGCCATTTCCATGGCAATTTTATTATGACTGATATAAATAAATTGCACCGATTGTGACATTTCTTCCACTAATCGGCAAAATCGCCCAACATTCGCATCATCCAATGGTGCATCAACTTCATCCAGCATACAGAACGGAGCTGGATTGAGCCTGAATATTGAAAATACCAATGATAATGCGGTCAGCGCTTTTTCTCCACCACTTAAAAGGTGAATTGTTGAATTTTTCTTGCCCGGTGGGCGTGCCATTATACTAACACCACTTTCCAGTAAGTCATCACTGGTTAATTCAAGATATGCACTGCCGCCGCCAAATACTTTAGGAAATAACTGACCAAAATCGTGATTTACTTGATCAAAAGTCATTTTAAAACGCGTTTTGGTTTCGCGATCAATTTTTCCAATTGCACCTTCAAGTGTCGTCAATGCTTTGCTTAAATCCTCGACTTGACGATCTAAATACTGGCTACGCTGCTGCGCTTGTTCAAACTCATCAATCGCCGCTAAGTTCACCGCGCCCAAGTCACTTAAACTTTGTCCTACTTTATTAAGCTGTCCTTGATAAGTGTTTATACTGGCGTTTTCAGGGAGCTGTGCTAATACTTCTTTCAAGTTTTGCTGTAACTCACCCAGAGGTTCAAGAGCTGCCTGTGCTTTAATTAATAAGCTCTGCTCTTCGAGGGCAAGTTGTTGTAATTGTTCTTGTAAAAGTACCAGCTCCCCCTGCGACGCTTTAAGCGTTGTTTGTTTATCTACAAGAGCTGTTTTAGCTTCCGTCAATGCACTTTGCAAATTTTTGAGTTCAATGTCACTTTGTTGATGTTGCTCCAACAATAATATTATTTGCTCTGCGACCTCTTCTAATGGGATCACCAACTCTTCAATTTGCGCGGTTAACTCACTGACAGCTTCACTGGCGGTTTCGCTGGCGGTCGTTGCATGCTGTAATTTAGTGTCACTGAGTTGGCATTCACTGCGCGCTTTTTGCTCACTTAGTGTCGCCTGATGGGCAAGCGTTTTATAGTGTTCAAGCTGAGCGTTTGCCTGTTTATATTGCTCATCAGTGTGTTGCTGCTGCACTTGAGCATCATTAAGCGCAACACTTATTTCATCACGCTGTTTTGCCACACTTGCTATATGTTGCTGTTGTTCAAAAACTTTATTCTCTATGCTCGTGTGTTCAACGTTTAACTGCTGTAGCTTCGCTTGTAATTTATGTTGTTGATTCTGAAACTGCTGTAATTGCTCTTTGAGCATATCGCGACGAGTGCTTCCTGAGGCCACTTGTTGAGCAAGCTGATGTACCGCTGCTTTTAACTCTTCGCTTTGTGCCTTCAATTGCTCACAGACTCGCTGTTGTTCTGTAAGCTTATTGCTTTGTATAGCTAGTTCGTCACTGAGTTGAGATGCTAACTGGGTTGCTTCGGCCAACTGTTTATGTTTGATCAGCAACGAATTTTCTGCACTTTTACTGGCTTGTTGATACCAATTGCGACCCTGAATATTACCTTGGCGATCTATCACTGCAAGCCAATACTCATCCGCTAAATCATTATATTCAAAATCATTTTTATACTTAATACGATGTAATAAATCAGGGTAAACCCCTTGCTCTATAAACACCGCTAATGAGCTTTGCGGTGCGGTGTCGGTAGTTGGCCATACTCCGTTAGGTGTTGCTATAGATGACACATTTAATTGTTCAAGCCCTTGTAATGCTTGTTCAACCACATGCTCAAATCCAGTACGTACAACTAACTGTGCCAAAACATCGCCACTACCTTGCGCTGGAGTATCTGCGAGTATTGTATTCAAGCCTGCTATTTTGGCTTTATTCTCGTTTTGTTGTTGTGCTAGTGTTTGATGTGCATCTTGGCAGGTGCGTAACACGGTTTGAGCTTGTTGATGATTACTATTTACTTTGTTTAAGGCAGTTTGTTTTGCTGCTAACTCTTGCGTTAGTGACTGCATTAACTGCTGCTGCTGCGCTACTTGTTCAGCAATTGGGTTTTCTGCCAGCTCTATTAATTCGCTTTCTAATGCCGTTTGCTGGTTTTTAATATAGTGCAAATTTTGCAGCTGTTGATCTGCTATATTTTGTTGCTTGCTATATTGCGTATTAATAGCCTGAAACTGTTCATTAACTCGTTGCCAATCAGTAGCACTGCGCTGCTTGGCACTGTGCAACTGTGCCACCGCGTCGGCCATCTCAGTGACTTGTTCTGTACATATTAAAGTATGTTCAATTGCCTCTTGTAACGCATTTTGTAGCTCATCAGTATGGTCTTTTTGTTGTTGTTGCAGCTGCTGATTTTGTAACTGCAACTGTTGCTGTTTGATCAGATTGTGACTAAACGCTTGTTGTTGTTGTTTTAAGTTTATTTGCTGTTGCTCAGCACGAGTCAATTCAGTGTGCGTTTGGTGCTGGGCTTGCTGCGCATCATTGAGTTTTTCAAGTTGCAATTGCACTTGGTTTTCAAGGCTTGCTAGTACATCGTCATGACCTGAATGAGCAGTTTTAAAAAAGCTAATTTGCTCATTCAGCTTGGCCATTGTGTCGGCTTTAGTCACTTGTTGCTGATGTAGCTTTTGCCATTTTAAGACCGCTAGTTGCCCTTTTAAAGTGCGCTCTTGGGTTTTTAACTCGCGGTATTTTTTTGCTTCAACTGACTGTACTGCCAGTTTATCAACTTGTGCTTGCAGCTCTTGGCGAACATCGAGTAAGCGTTCAAGGTTTTCGCGGGTACTTTTGATCCGGGTTTGCGTTTCACGACGGCGCTCTTTGTATTTTGAAACGCCTGCTGCTTCTTCTAAAAACACCCGTAAATCTGCCGGTTTACTCTCAATTAAACGCGAGATCATGCCCTGCTCGATAATCGCATAACTACGCGGACCAAGACCTGTGCCTAAAAATATATCGGTAATATCTCGTTTGCGGCATTTACTGCCATTGAGAAAATACAGCGATTGCCCGTCGCGTGTTACCAAACGTTTAATCGCCACTTGATTTCGATCGGCAAAAGTATTCGGTAAGTGCCCTTGGGTATTATCAAAAATCAACTCAACCGACGCTTGAGAAATAGGTTTGCGATTGGTTGAGCCATTAAAAATAACATCGGTCATGGCATCGCCACGCAGATTTTTAGCAGAGCTTTCGCCAAGCACCCAACGCACAGCATCGATGACATTAGACTTGCCGCAGCCGTTTGGGCCAACGACACAGGTCATTTGATCTGGGAATGGAATTTTAGTGGGCTCTACAAAAGATTTAAAACCCGCTAATTTTATGGTGCTCAAACGCATCTAATTGGTTTACCGATTGTTATTGTTATAGCTTGAGTATTTAATTTAACCGTTCTTGACGATAAAAGTAAGTACAGGGATTAAGCTTGGCGTTTAAAATTATCTAAAATAATACCCGTTGCCATGGCTACATTGAGAGATTCTGCACCACCAAAAGCGGGGATGGTTATTTTATCTGTTACCAATGCTGCGCAAGCTTGACGTATTCCATGAGACTCACTACCCATTAACAAAACACCTTGGCCTGTAAATTGAGTTTTATGCACGCTTTTTCCATCTAAAAAAGCGCCATAAATAGGTAAGTTTAAACCACTTAAGTACGCAGGCAACTCAACTTGACTCACTGAGACTCTAACAAACGAGCCCATAGTGGCGCTAATAGTTTTAGGGTTATAAGCATCGGCACTATCTGTGCTGGTGACAATATGCTTGATCCCATACCAATCAGCTACTCTGATAATGGTACCTAAATTGCCTGGATCAGATACGCCATCAAGGGCTAAGATTAAACCGCTTGCCTGCGGTGCACTCGCTGTTGGCATGTCAACTATCGCAATAGCTGCATTATTACTCACTAAAGTACTTGCTTTAGTTAACACATCTTCATCGGCTTCAATCATGTTTACGTGAGTAAACTGCTGCTGGAACTGCGCAATAAAGGCTGCTGTCGCAAATATATCAATAATTGTTAAACCACTTGCCAATAACTCAAGTACGTTTTTTTCACCTTGCACAAGGTATTGATTATGTTGCTTTCGGTACTTTTTTTGACCTAATGCACGAATTAACTTGAGTTGGTTTTTTGAAATCATAACAGCCCCATAAAATGATGGGCACAGTATAGCAGATTTAACATCGAGTTCTGAACTTGAAAAAACCTCACAGGATCAATTAATGCTGTTTGCGCTGCGTTCAAAAGTCATATTAATACGGATAAACATACCTTTAATGGCTTCAAGCTGATATGTATCACTCACATGTATCATCAGTTCGTTGTAAAGCTCATCACAAGCCATTGTAAACGTATCATCGCACTGGCCTTTTGTAGCCAGCAAAAAGGCTCTAGCCAGTGAGCTTTGCCACCGTTGTAAATATTTAAGCTGATTATCACCCACTGCCTGTTGGCAAATTGAGTGTAAACGCACCGACGCATGACCTAGATTAAGCCCAGTTAAAGCAAGATCGGTAATAGCACGTGATTCTGAGCCTTGATCATAATTGGTTAAACGCAGTAACCGATCAGCCATACGTCGGTTATACCAAAGAGCGGGTGAGCTATGTTGATGAATTTCTGATAAATCTTTATAGGTTGCTTTAAACACGCGATGCACTAACAACTGCACACTCGGACCTGTAAATAGTTGGAAAATCCAAAATAAAATACATACTCCAAGAAAAATAGCCAAAGCTGAGCTGAGCGTATAATTGATTGAAAACGCAAGGCTCATGTCAGTACTGGGCTTAACTAAAATCGTAAATGGAATACAGAACCCTAGCCCGTAAGGTAACGTTTGCTGATCGCCTAGTAGCAATAAGCCAATAAAATATGGCCCAGCTAACACCAACAATAATATTTCAAGTTGCCCACCACTTTGTGATAATAAGTTTAAAGCATAAAAAATAGCCACAAACGAGGCTACCACAACACCAACTAACAATCGCTTCATAACTATTTGTAAAATTGCCAGCGGGATACGGGCCAACATAATCGAAAAAATAACGGGTAAAATCATGATCAATAATGCAGCGGATGATCCAGTATTAACCCAAATAAATGCCCCGATTGAAAATACCAAGCTGGTTCGAAACCCAACAATAATACCTGCTAATGGATCTCGGTATGTCAACATGCTCGGAGCATTAAGCAGTGTTTTATCTCGTTGCTCTAATGCTTTATATGCCCGCAATAAAATTGTTAATTCATTCGCGATATCTAAACTGACATTTAAAATGTGTGATTCAAATGGCAGCTCACAGGTTTGTTGCGCCCGGTGATCAGTTAATGCGCGCCGCAACTGTTTGACTTCTTTAGCACAGTATTCAAAGCAGTCTGATTTTTCTATTAGCGTAAACATATCTTTTAATTGCTTGATTAACTCAGTAATCTTTGGTGTGATTTGTTCAGGATGATTACGCTGTAAGCGCCCCATTATTTGTACTAAGGCAAGAAGAGATAAAACTTTTTGTGCGATTTGATTGGCAGCCCTTGAACGCCCTGGACCTTTTGGCCCTTCGTAGCGAACTGCACTTGAGTCTTCACTAATACTGCCAAGCGTTGCCATTATGCGATCTATTTGCTGATGACGGTTTTCAGAAGAGCCCGCTTTATCAAGCTCAGTTACCAAATAATGTAACGTTTGATTAATGACAGACTTTGCCTGCGTTTGTAAGAGCTGCTTGACCTTAACAGGCCATAATAGATGGCTCACTAACCCTGCGCATACCGAACCGACTATAATTTCACTTACTCGTGATTGCGCCACCGCGAAGATACTTTCACTACTGACCGTTGCTGGGTTTACCATCACTAACAAAATAATGATAGCAGCCGTTACGCCGGCCATAGCAAATGCGTAAACAAAATTTGCTTGGCGCACCATAGCTGACAATGCAGAGTTTAAACCGAGCCAAAAAGCCAATCCACCCAGCGCTAAATAAGGGTAAGCACTGAGCTGAGTGAGTACTAAAATACCAAATAGGCCACCCACCAAAGTGCCTACAATCTGACAAAGCGCTTTTTCAATAACGAGACCACTTTCAGGGCGGATCTGTAAAAACACCGCAGAAACAAGTGCCCAATAAGGTCGATCTAGATTTAAATAAATGGCAATTGTCAACGACATTGCCATGGCAATCACCCCTTTTAATGCAAACTTGATAGCCTGTTCTTTGGGGCATAGAAGATTATTTAAAACAAGATGCAAAACTAATACCTATTCCGTAGCAAGGTGAATAGTCGCTGTCATACCTGCGCTTAGCTGGATCCCTTCTGGCAAAGCATCTAGCTTAATATCAACCGGAATACGCTGCGATAAACGTACCCAATTAAATGTCTGCTGCACTTGAGGTAAAAGTTGGTTATTACTTTGCGTATTGATATTCGCGATTGCTTTACCAATACTCACTACCTGACCGGTTAATGGCTTTGTATCGCTCAGTAATTCTATTGTCGCTTTTTGATTGGTGTGGATCAGTGGGATTTTGGTTTCCTCAAAATAGCCTGTTACATAAAATGAATCTGATTGAACAATAGCAAACACAGGCGTGCCCTGTGCAACATAATTGCCTTGGCGTAGATTTAAATTAATAATTTGCCCGGCAACTGGAGCCGTAACTTGCGTGCGAGATAAATTTAATTGCGCCACCGTTTGATCCGCTTTCGCTAAGTCGTAATTTGCTTTGGCAATTTCAGTACTAATGCGGGTCGCTTCTAAGCTTTCCTCACTGATAGCTTGTTGAGTATTTAATGCTTTACGTCGTTCATACTTATGTTTAGCCAGTTCCCAGCTATATAAACTATTGTTAGTATTTGCTTTACTTTTATCATAAGCCGCCTGATAACGTTGTTGGTCAACACTAAAAAGCAGTTCACCTTTTGCAACTTGCTGCCCATCTTTGACATTTAATTTTGTTACCCAGCCTGATACATCTGGCACAATAGTAACAATATCAGCTCGAATGCGACCATCGCGTGTCCAAGGTGTGTGCATATAATCAGTCCATACCCAACGGCCTGCAAAAATAGCCGCGATAATAACGACGATAGTAAGCATAATACGTAAATATCTAACCATTCTATTTATCTTCCACTTAATAAAAAGACACTCAAGGCGAGAAAACACATAAATAAAGACACTTCAAACCAGGCCACTTTCCAGATGCGATCATGCCAATCCAAACGATGTAAAATAAAGCGAGTCAAAGCGGTTAAAATAAATGCCATTGGGAAATAAATCACTAACGGGCTAAATTCTAAGCCGCCAATAACTACAGCGTGGTGCATAATCAATCCCCTGTTATATGTACTTTGACAACAAACTAAAAAGCATCACAAGTAAAATTTTTGCGACAGTGTCTATCAATATAGTAGCAGCTAATTATCACATTATCTTACTTAACATGCTGTTAATAGCGGTAATCGTTACACCATACTCAGCAAATTAATCAGTCGCGTTATATTATAAATTAAGCTTTAAGCAAAATATTGAGGATAATAAGGATCTGGTAAATAAAAAACGTGCCTAGAGCACGTTTTGAGGGATTACTACTGGAGCTATTGCTCAGTATTTATTTTTATAGGTCCACAAATGCAGTAGCTCACTGGCAATGGTGGCTGCGGCAATCGCAGTAAGTTCACTTTGGTCGTACGAAGGTGATACTTCAACAACATCCATACCAATCATATTAATGCCTTTAAGGGCACGTAATATCTTAAGTACTTTATCTGATGTTAATCCACCACATACCGGTGTTCCAGTACCTGGGGCAAACGCCGGATCTAAGCAATCAATGTCAAAAGTGATATACACAGGTAAATCACCTACTCTCGCTTTAATCTGCTCAGCAATCGTTTGCGCCGATAAATCATTGGCCGCCATCGCATCAATCACTGCAAACTCGTGTTTGCTTTGATCAAAATCAGTACGAATACCAATTTGGATACTATGATCAACATCAATCAGCCCTTCCATCGGCGCATGGTAAAACATGGTGCCGTGGTCGTAGCGTGAGCCATTGCTATAAGTATCAGTATGGGCATCAAAATGCACCAACGCCATTTTACCAAAGCGCTTAGCGTGCGCACGTAACAACGGTAAAGTTACAAAGTGATCGCCCCCTAAACCTAAAATTGCTTTACCTTGGCTTAAAATACCCGCAGCAGCTTGTTCAAGCTTAGCGGTAAAGTATTCAGCGTCACCGACAGGGTAAGTAAAATCTCCAGCATCAGCCAGTTTTAGGCGTTCGAACAATTTGAACGTCCATGGGTATTTTGTTTCTTCCCATGCTAAATGCACTGATGCACGACGAATCGCATCAGGGCCTAAACGAGCACCTGGACGTCCTGAGGTTGCCATATCAAATGGCAAACCTAACACCACAACATCAGCATTGATGTCAGTAATATTTTGTACCATTGGCTGACGTAAGAACGTCATGCCATTGGAATACAATGAGTGATCTGGATGATCAAACAAAGTGGTCATATTAAAGCTCTTCTAAATAAGTATAACCGTCTAAACCTGCTTGCAATTCATCAAGTACACTTTGCTGCTCGTCTGCTGGTAATTTTGCAGCCACCAGCTGTGCGTACGATGATTGAAAACCTTCTACATCAAGGTGAACATAGCGCATCATGTCAGCTACAGTGTCACCTTGGTTTATTTCTACAATACTTGCATCGCCTTGCTCATCCATGTGTACCATTGCACTGTGGGTGTCGCCAAATAGGTTATGCATGTCACCTAAAATTTCTTGGTATGCACCCACTAGGAAAAAGCCCATTAAATAGGGTTTTTCAGCACTAAATGCCGGCACTGGTAAGGTGCTCTCAATGCCTTGCCCATCTACATAGTGATCTAGTGCACCGTCAGAGTCACAGGTAATATCTAACAATACTGCGCGTCTTTGTGGTGCCTCAGTTAAGCCACTTAATGGCAATACCGGAAACACTTGGTCGATCCCCCACGCATCAGGCAATGACTGAAACAATGAGAAATTAACAAAAAACTTATCCGCCAAACGGGCATTAAGTTCATCTATTATCGGGCGATGAAAACGGTTTTTGTTATCCATGTGTTTATTAAGCTCATAACACACACGTAAATTTATTTGCTCAGCCCAGGCGCGTTGAGTTAAATCTAATAATCCCATCGCAAACTGGTTATGTGCTTCAGCTAAATCACCTTGGCTATCATGATATATCTCAATTAATGCACGGTCGTCTGTCAGCACATGAAGTTGCTGCCACGACAGCCACATGTTATTAAGCAATAATGGCGCGTCATCTGCTGGCGCTTGAATTTCTTCAGGCTCATAACTTTCAGTGCCAATCACATTAGAGATAAGCACTGCATGATGCGCTGTTAATGCACGCCCAGACTCAGAAATAATAGTCGGGAATGGTTGCTCGTACTGCTTACAAATATCACCAATGGTGTAGACAATATTATTTGCATACTCAGCTAAGCTATAGTTCATCGAGTTGTGAGACTGGCTCCGTGTGCCGTCGTAATCAACCGCTAAACCGCCACCGACATCTAAACATTCAATTTGTGCACCGAGTTTGCGTAGTTCACAATAAAAACGCGCCGCTTCGCTAACACCTAAACGCACATCGCGAATATTCGCCATTTGCGAGCCTAAGTGAAAATGCACCAACTGAACTAAATCAAGTTGATCAGTCTCTTTTAAACGATTAACAACATGTAATACTTGTGAAGCGGATAAACCAAATTTTGATTTTTCACCGCCGCTAGCTTGCCATTTTCCTTTACCCTGCGACGCTAAGCGCACGCGAATACCAATACGCGGTTTTACGTTCAGCTCTTTAGCTTGGCTTAGTACCATGTCCAGCTCAGACAGTTTCTCAAGTACGATGTACACTTTATGGCCTAACTTTTCGCCAATTAATGCTAAGCGCACATATTCTTTGTCTTTGTAGCCATTACAGACAATCACTGCACTGGTTTTTTCAGCTAATGCCAATACTGTTAATAGCTCAGGCTTGCTGCCCGCCTCTAAACCAAGTTGTTTCTTTTCTACGTTCGCTTGGCTTGCCACAATTTCTTCGACCACTTCGCGCTGTTGGTTTACTTTAATTGGATAAACAAGCAAGTAATCTTTTGGATAACCATAGCTTTCAATCGCAGTATTAAATGCAGCACATAAGCTGTGCACGCGGTGATGCAAAATTTGTGGAAAACGAACCAACGCAGGTAAACTCAAGCCTTTATCTTCAAGTTGTTTTGCAATATCAATAAGTGCGATGGTTTGCTCTGGGGCATCAGCCTTGGGCGCAACATACACATCACCTTGATCATTAATACCAAAAAAACCTTGGCTCCAATGACGAACATTGTAACTCGTGCGAGCTTGTTCTAGTGATGTTGTCTCTTTCATTTATCTTTCTCTTTTATTTGATGAATGCCTTGCGGCTGTTGCGCGCATTAAAGGAAAAATAGCTTATCAAGTCCAACAAGTATTTTTGCTCGTAACGAGTGAGTTTTAGTGTCGATAACAACGGCCCTTTTAGTTGTTGGGCACTGGAGTATTTAGTATAAAAAATAGAAGGCTGAAAAGGGAATATATATAAAAAAGTTAGCCGAAAACGTGACTCTCAATGATAAAAGTGGCGCTGACCAAGGCCATTTACGACTTATATCCGTTTATAAGCCGTAGTTGTGTAGGAGATTAAATCGATGAAGTAATCAAAAACTAAAACACAAAGCGTAGGCAGTTTCTAGCCACTAATTAGCCTTCTTGACTGAGCCCTAACTCCATAAACAAGCTATGTGGATTATCGGTATAATTACCAAAACTTGTACAGCGTTGAAAACCTAAATTTTCATACAGACTAATCGATTCAGCCTGTTTCGGGCCTGTTTCTAACCGGATCAAAGGGATCTCTTCTTCGCCAGCATGATGCAATAAAATTTGCATTATACGCCGAGACAAGCCTTTACCACGATGACTTGGTTTGACATACAGACGGCGAATTTCACCATAAGGTACTGTGTCAAACTGTCTGACAATCGCACCACATGCAACAATACCCTCCTCGCTTTTTAAGCCAATGGCGTAAACATTAGCTTGACCAAGCTCACTCACCGACAGCGATTGTGCCGTGGCTACTGGGTACAGAGAATTTATAAGCCTATCGATATCAGAAAAAACATTAATCACATCCGGATCATCAGGGGTTAAGTCGACTAACTGCATAAAAGCTCTAATTATATTTATTGTTTGATAACAAACTATACCGAATTGTTGCAAATGAACAACCCAGAACTTTGGATTTTTCATTTATTTGCTATCTTATTAGTCACAACTTTGTCGTATGTCAAAATAACAACACTTAGCTATTTTCTAAAAAGTAGCAAGCACGTCAAAATAATAGTTTGCTGTGGTGTTAAACGTTAGCGCCTTTTATAAAGTACGGGTTAAAAAATAGATTAACGACTAAAGTTTTAACGCCCTGCGTCGATAAATAACTAAGTTAACGTTAAAGGAATAACAATGAAACTCCCCAATCTTGGTCAAGCGCAGCAAATAGCTTTGCAAACGGTGTCGGCCAATCGCGCCACGGAGTTTAAAGCCGCCGCTTCTCTTGTCGAACCACACGATCACTTTTCAACGCTCGAAGACGCAGCAAGTACGCCCCTTTATGATCCATTTAAAGGCCGCAAACTTAATCAAGATTACACCCCCTCTTCTTATATTGGTATGAACCGTTATAGAGTCACCTCTAGCACCACCATTAACATAGGTGAACCGATTAAAGAGCCGACCTATCGCTATGGTGACTTTACAGATCCCGATGATATAAATGCTTTTTTAGATCAAGTAGACCGGCTTGAAGGTGAACATAAATTTATGTTCCAACACCTAAAACCAACACAAGAACTACTTGATTTGGTGCAAAAAATGAGTGATGAAGAGCTTGCTGTATTTAGTCAATTTGTTGTTACAACATCTAGCTATCACTTTGGCACAGAAAACAACAACAACAGTGCACAGTTAATTTCATCTTTAAGCAAACTGTCAGATGATGCCTTGAGCAGTACCCTTGCAACAATGGATAAATTATTACAACAAGGGAATGATTATAAGAAGCCGGTGTCACCATTAGGTGAAAATGAGCATGGTAATGAAAGAGTCGAAATGATCAGTATGCCTGAAGCCATAAACTGTTTTAAATCAAACTATAAGGCTAACAGTGCAAAATATGAATTGGCAAATGACTACACCAATTTATTAATAGAAAAAAACCTCAGCGAAGATCAACTTATGCAGTTAAATGACCACTTATCTGACAGTACGCTTACACAAAGCAGTGGTATCATCGACATGATGAGCTTAGTTAAAAACCATCAAACGGATGATGTATTGGCAATGCTCAATGAAGTTGATAAAGACCAAGAACCTAACTTATTTAGTTACCTTGCACAGCAAACTAATTATCAAGCCAATAAGCAGTATTACCAAATGGATAATGGTAAGTTTGTTGCACAGCAAGATAATATTAGCTCTGACTCTAATAGACGTGAGCTTTATAACAATATCCTAAACGCCTATAACGACATTGGCATGGGCTGGATAAACGATGCGCTAGAGCAATTCACAGGGAGTCCCGCACAGATCCAAAACGAATTATGGCAAACACTACTTGATGATAAAGAAAAAATGCCCGAGCAGTTTACTCGCTCAGATTCAGTTGAGGCATGGGCAATAAATAATATTGCTCGGATAGAAGGCGCATTCCACGTAACACAAATGAATAAAATTTATGATTATAATAGCGAGCGACTAGTTCCTGAATTAATCGGTGATCTTACCTTTTACAGCAGTGGCAACATTCGTAGTTCAGTAGATAGTGAAGAGCCACAATCAGCTGAAAATCAACCGTAATTAAAGAACTTACGGTGCTCTGCTCCGGCTAAGTTGGCATTCACCTTATTAGGGTGTTTATACTCACGCCAGTTTGCCACATTACGGCCAACATTTAATTTCGCAAAGTCAGTATCGCCATCTGGCGACATTCCCAAAAACTGTTTTAGCTTCAACAGGCCGCCAGGTTCGCTCACATCTAGCGATAAGAAATCATCACGATCTTTAAAATACTTAAATACCGCCTGCTGATGTTTAGTATAACAAGCAGCCAAATCGCGCTCACTCAACGGGTAAATAGAGGGAAACGTTTGATGAAAGCTGCGCTTTAGAACCGGGCTAAAGTGCCCTGTTTTAAGATCAAGATGTGGCGCCATTTTTTCAAGCAGCATCGTGATGGATGGCAACCATGCTTTTAGGTCTCGGTTTAAATAAATAAACTTAGCACCAGGAAATAACCCGTCTAAATGCATATAGTCACTAAAACACGGTGCGTCAGATATAGCATCAGCTATTTCAAACGCTTTTTTAGTAAACGCGGTATGCGCAACCAACAAGCCCATTTCTAACAACGCAACACTGATGCTCGTGGTGCCGGTTCGAGGCAGACCGATAATAAATATCTTAGACATCTAACGTCACTCATTTTTAAAAGGCTGCTAGTATATACCTAAATGACAGCATCACCCACAGAGCAACAACATAGTTAAGCGGTAGTTTAACCGCAAGCTCCCTTATTTATTATCCATATTACTACGGTGCCCATAACTCAATACTCGAGTAATTTCTAATTTGTCGCCTAAGTCATGCCAAAGCATCACAAAATCAGCTTTACCGTCACATTTATTGCCGCCATTTTGACAGAATATGTGAGTTCCTTTGGTCATCACACCAAAATCTTTAATGGTAAACACTTCAAACGTGCCGCTGACCAACTCCCGCGTATACTTGCCACATGCATATTGTTTAGTATTAGCTATCATGGAATTGCGATCCCAGGTAACTCCACCGTTATCATGATAAAACTCAACACCTTCTGCGAAGTAGCTAGCGTGCTTAGCAAGTTGTACTGGGTTATTACAATGATTAAAAGAATCAAAAAGTGCTGTATCTAAACGCATCATTTTACTTTGCAAATCAGTAACATCAGCCTGACTTACCAGCGGCATTAGTAACAATGCAAACAGATATAACTTTTTCATAGTCATTTAAAGCTTCCTGCGTAATAAACGAGCCGATAACATCTCTCGTTTAATTTATTATTGTTGATATATAAACCATATCCCAGTGTTTGTTGCGATTCAATCAGTAACTCCGATTTTTCTATCAATATAAAGATAATGCTTTTTAGACCATACACTCTATTGCTCATTAGATATTAAACACTTTGTTACGCAAAAATACTGTTCAAAATATCTGAGCAATTTATACTGAGGGCAATGTCGATATGATCAGAGGTTTTAGCGTGCAGTTTACACAAGGTATGGAATATTTTTTTTCGGGCTTCAAATTAATTACCCAAAAAGGCTTGAAGCGATTTGTATTTATTCCTTTATTAATCAATATCGTGCTTTTTGGTAGCTCATTATTCTTTTTATATGGCTGGCTTACCGATGGGTTTGCTTATTTAAATGATCTATTACCAACGTGGTTAAGTTGGCTGGAGTGGCTGATGTGGCCTATTGCAGTATTAGTGATTTTATTTAGCTACAGTATGCTGTTTTCGGTGATCACTAATTTCATCGCCGCGCCCTTTAACGGCTTACTCAGTGAAAAAGTAGAGCTGTATTTAACAGGTCAAAAAATTAATGATGATGGCTTAGCGGAGATAGTGAAAGATGTGCCACGAATGCTTGGCCGTGAGTGGACTAAGTTGTGCTATTACCTACCACGTGCCATTGGCTTTTTTATCTTACTGTGGATATTGCCTGTTATCGGCCAAGTGTTATGGGTGATGTTTACCTGTTGGATGTATGCCGTGCAATACAAAGATTATCCGTTTGATAATCACAAAATTTGCTTTAAAGAAATGAAAGAAGACTTAAAACAAAAACAAACTCTCTCGTATGGATTCGGCTTAGCCGTATTGTTGCTTACAGCCATTCCTATCGTGAATTTAATTGTTATGCCAGTCGCTGTGTGCGGCGCAACTCGCTTGTGGGTTGATCAATACCGCCCTAAGTATCGCGAATAAAACGCTCAGAGGGGACGACAATATAAGCCATTATTAAGTCCCCTATTTGCAGCACTATTTACACTAAAACTTGCCGTGTATTAGCGATGAAATGATGCACTTCGCGCTCAATTTTAGGATCAACTGGCTGCTCTGGAGCGCGATCATTTGGGCATGGCATCCTTGGAGTTGTGCCAAACAAACGACAAATTAATGGCCGTTCATCATATACAGTGCATCCCTTTGGACCTAAGTGTACACAATTAAATTCATTTAATGCCGCTTCGTGCTCTGCATCGCTTTTTACCGGTAATCGCGACATTTCTTCAGATGATGTTGTCACTGGACCGCAACAATCATGACAACCTTCAACACATTCAAACGATGGAATGTTAGCGCGTAATCGCAAGATTACTTTTTGGTTTTTATACATCAATTTTTACCTTTATTTAGCCAGTATTCATGCCGCACTAAAATTAATTAGCTATATAGGCTTTGCGGCACTTTTGTCACGTTCAGATGTACTGTGATCTCTTCTCTGTCATGATATAAATGCTTAGCTTGTAATTCATAGCTTATACCGTATTTATTAAGCTCTTCTTTGATCATCGTTAAGCACTCATACACACTGTCAAAGCGCTTTTTCATTGGCAGCTTTAAGTTAAAGATAAGTTCTTTCGCGTATGCGTTGACCGCCCAATCAATCATAAGACTGGTTACTTTGGTTGGTTTTTCTACCATATCGCATACTAACCAAGTAATATTTCTTTTCTCAGGGCGGTATTTAAAACCATCAACACGGAAGTGCTTAACTTGACCTGTTTGCATTAAATCATCATTCATTGGGCCGTTATCAATGGCGCTAACAAACATACCGCGACGCACTAGTTGATACGTCCAACCACCTGGGCAGGCACCTAAGTCAACACTGCGCATACCGGCTTGAACCCGCGCTTCACGATCTTTTTCCGCAATAAACACATTAAACGCTTCATCCAGTTTTAAGGTCGAGCGACTCGGTGCATCACTTGGCATTCTTAGTCGTAATATTCCCATAAAAAATGGGGAATTATTATAACTATATGAATGACCGACAAACGCGGTGTTATTAGTTAAAAACATGATGTGCATTACGGGGCGATTGGCTTTAGGTTCGCGTAACACGGTGTTTTGTTTCTCTAAAGCCTTTTTAAGTGGGGTAGAGATTTTTTTGCAGAAAGTTAACAACTCTTTGCCTTCATTGGTATCGGGGGTTTCTACCCGTAGCTCTGAGCAAAGTGGAAAATCGACCGCTGCTTTTACTATTTCGCCAACACGGTCTTCGACGGGCATGTTTTCAAGTAAAGTGCCGGCAAACCACTGACGGGCAAATACCATATTTTTGAAATCAACCTTTTTGATGATTTCATCACTATGCTGCGCTTCAAAACATTCGTAAATAACATAGCCGGTATTTGGCTTTGCTTTTACATACCCAGCAAAACCTTGCTCTGCGGCATGAAATGTTATTTCTGCAGCGGCATCATTTTCAAAACCACTACGGCAGTAAATCACTACACTTGACATAAAAACCCTTTAATTGCTCTTTTGAGCGATATTCTCTATTAAAATTTAAACCGTGCTACTTGCACTAATAAAATAGTCCAACCAATAATAAAACATAAACCACCAACGGGTGTGATGGGGCCAAGCCACTTATAACCGGTGATTGCTAATAAATATAAACTGCCACTAAACAACAAAATACCAGCAATAATAAACCAACCAGCCGATGTGAGGTTAATTCCCCATTTTATTAAAATGGCAATCGCAATTAACGCAAGGCCATGCACCATCTGATACTCTGCCGCAGTTTTAAATATGCCAATAGCATATTCAGAAACACGGCTTTTTAAACCATGAGCCGCAAAGGCGCCCAACACCACTGATAGCATGCAAAATAAACTGCCAGTCATTAAAAATAGTTTAATCATGATTTTTTTCCTGCTAAAGATGCCTTTAAATATGCTGTTTGATAAAACTAGCAGCGTGCTCAGCGGCAGTTTGCACATTACCTAACTCTGTAAAGCCACTGCGTTTGCGTGGTTTTAAGGAATGATCGCCATCAGCTAGCCACACAAACTCTGGGCGTTTATCCAGTTGTAGCTGTGTTAATTCGTCACGGGTACCAAATGTATCGCGCTCGCCTTGGAGCACCATAAACGGGCATGGTATTTTACCAAAATGATCAATGCGTAATTTATCAGGCTTGCCTGGTGGATGAAATGGATAGCCAAATGCCAATACGCCTGAAATTGGTGGCATTGTTACTCGCTCTTCACTGACAAGCATTGATGCCATCCGCCCGCCCATTGACTTGCCACCAATAAATAACGGTAAGCTTGGCTGTACAAAGGTTAATATATGTGCAAAGTATTGCAGTAATTTAGGCGCACGATCTGGCGGGCGACGCTTATTGTTTTGCTTGGCTATTTGCATATATTCAAAGTCAAATAAGCCTACATCAATACCTTTTTCTGCCAGCAAGCTTGCCATTTTCTGCATAAATTCTGAATCACTAGCGGCTCCAGCACCATGGGCAAAAATAAATTGTGCCAAAGCGGGTTGTTGGTCACTTTTAATCCACTCGATAGTCATATTAATACTCTTGCTCTTGTTCAACTAAACTCAGCATCCACTGCTTAAACGATACTATTTTGCCTAATTCAGATTGCGTTTCACGACTTACTAAATAGTACGCATTTTTACTTTCTAAACTGTGGTTAAACGGAATAACTAAACGTCCTGCATCAATATCAGGTTTAGCAAGCACACTGTTACCAATAGCAACGCCTTGACCATGCACAGCTGCTTGCAGCACCATTGATGAGTGACTGAATATTGGTCCTTGGTTTACTTGCACATTACGTACACCGGCGGTTTTCATCCACGTTTTCCAGTTCTTACGGGTGGTATCATGTAATAAAGTATGGTTTGCCAAATCACTTGGCTGATCCAGCGGCTTTGGCCCTGTTAATAGCATAGGGCTACACAAAGGCACTAGGTATTCTGTATGCAGTTTATGCGTTTGCACGCCACTCCAATGACCACGGCCATAATAAATAGCCACATCAACATCATCGGTGAGTGAGTTTTCGTCTTGATCTTGGGCTTTTATTCGTACATCTATCTCAGGGTGCAGTTCGTTAAATAAGCTCAAGCGTGGCACTAACCATTGAATAGCAAAGCTGGGCGTTAAACTCACGGTTAATGAGCCTTTTGCACCACGGGCTAATAGCTTTTCGGTAGCATCAATTAGCTGAGTAAATATTTCTTTAATATCTAAAAAGTAACCTTGGCCTTCTTCGGTGAGTAATAAAGAACGGTTTTTTCGCAAAAATAGTTTTAAGCCAAGATGCTCTTCTAAAGTTTTTATTTGATGACTTACCGCCGCCTGTGTGACGTATAACTCTTCAGCCGCTTTAGTAAAACTCAAATGGCGAGCAGCAGCTTCAAATGCTTTTAATGCGTTTAGTGGCGGAACACGTCGAGACATAGTGATCAAACTTAGAATTAGTTTTTCTTATGGATAAGATTATATACACATGCCAAGGAAGTGTATATTCAAGACATAAAAAAAGCGACTTTCGTCGCTTTTCTTATCACGCTTTGCGATTACAAGTCGCTGGCGCTGGTATCCAATGGGCCAAAGCTTTTAACTAAATCATCCACGGCTTTCATTTGACTTAAATAGCCTTCCAACTTACTTAATGCAAGTGCACATGGGCCATCACATTTAGCTTCATTAGGATTAGGATGCGCTTCAATAAATAAACCCGCTAACCCTAATGCCATGCCGCTGCGAGCAAGTTCTGCCGCTTGTGCACGACGACCATCGGCAGAATCACTGCGCCCACCTGGACGTTGTAAAGCATGAGTGGCATCAAAAATAACCGGAGCCATTGGTTTCATGTCATCCATACCCAGCATATCAACGACTAAGTTGTTATAACCAAAGCTTGAGCCACGCTCGCACAATACAACATTGTTATTACCCGCTTCATTAAATTTAGTAATGATGTGGCGCATTTCGTGCGGGGCTAAAAATTGTGGCTTTTTAACATTAATAATTGCGCCCGTTTTCGCCATTGCGACCACTAAATCTGTTTGGCGCGCCAAAAATGCTGGTAATTGGATCACATCAACCACTTCTGCCACAGGCGCTGCTTGATGCGGCTCATGGACGTCAGTGATCAAAGGAACATTAAACGTTTTTTTAATTTCTTCAAAAATCCTTAAGCCTTCTTCCATGCCAGGACCACGGTATGAATTAATTGATGAACGGTTTGCTTTATCAAATGACGCTTTAAACACATAAGGAATATTAAGCTTAGTGGTCACTTCTACATAATGCTCGGCGATACGCATTGCTAAATCACGAGACTCAAGTACATTCATGCCACCGAACAATACAAACGGTTTTTCGTTTGCCAGTTCAATATCATTAATTTTAATTAAATGGTTGTTCATTTTTATTCCTTAAGGTGCAACTGCTTGCATCATTAAACCACAAATATATGCCATATACGTGCCTACGCCATAGCCCAGAACGGCTAATAATACCCCAACTGGCGCAAGCGATGGGTGAAATGCCGAAGCAACCACAGGTGCCGATGCCGCACCGCCCACATTCGCTTGTGAGCCAACGGCCATATAAAATAGCGGCGCTTTAATTATTTTTGCCACAATTAACATTAAACTGGCGTGGGTAAGCATCCAAATTAAGCCAATGACGAAATACATAGGCGATTCAAATATAGCCGTAATATTCATATGAAGGCCAATTGATGCCACTAAAATATACAAAAAGCTGGAGGCTACTTTAGATGCGCCAAAGGCTTCAATATGACGTACTTTAGTAAACGACAATGCAATACCTATGGTCGTTGAAATAACAATTAACCAAAAGAACTTACTGTTTAAGCTATATTCTTGTGCCCATGGAAAGTTAGCGCCAAAGTAAGGTCCTAAAAAGTCTGCACAAAAATGCGCCAGACCGGTAATACCAAATGCAATTGCAATGATCAGCATATAATCATTGAGTGTTGGCAGACGTGCGTGCTCGGCTTGGTATTTTTCAACGCGATTTTTTAACTCTTCAATCGCGCTAGTATCCGCGCCTGTTTTCGCATCAATGGCTTTATGGTTGGCAGCCATTAACAGTAATACTGCCATCCATAAATTAGCGACAATCACATCTACCGTAACCATTGCTGAGAATATATCTCCGCCAACTTCAAACATTTCTTTCATCGATGCTTGGTTTGCACCACCACCAATCCAGCTTCCAGCAATCGTGGTCATGCCACGCCATACTGCATCAGGGCCATGACCACCGACTGCTTCTGGATACACTGCGCTCATGATCAAAATGGCCAACGGGCCGCCGATCACAATACCCGCAGTACCGGTTAAAAACATAATTAATGCTTTCGGACCAAGATTAATAATGGCACGTAAATCAATACTAATGGTCAGTAAAATTAAGCACGCCGGAAGCAAGTAACGTGATGCTACAAAGTACACATTAGATGAATGACCATCAACAATGCCAAAAGTATTCAATAGTGAAGGTAAAAAATAGCACAGTAATAATGCTGGGACATATTTGTAAAACTTTTTCAGTGCGCTATTTTGACTGTTCGATGTTTTAAAAATAAAGCCTAATATTACTGCTAATAAACCAAAGACAACCGCGTCATTGGTGATCAGGGCAGTATGGGCGTCAGCCATGTAAATTCCTTAAAAGTTAATGGTGAGTTTTGTGATTATCTTCAAGTTCTTCAAGTTGATGCTGAATAATATCAATTGCAGGATCATCTGGACACTCATCGATAAAAAATTGTAAGTCGTCACGTGCCATTTTCGGACAATCAAGCTGGTTAAGTAAATAGCCTCTGTCGCGTCTTTCGTACGGGTCATCGCCTATTAGCTCCATCAGCATCTCAACACAGCTCAAAGCATGACCAAATTTATTACTGCTAATAAAGGCCCACTTTTGTTGTGCTAGATAAAGCTTATACACTTCTTCGTCAAAAATGAGCTCAAGCGGCTCTTGCTCATCACCATTTTCTTCACTGGCGTTTTCAGGAATAATATACCAACTTTGTTGACCTGAACTCGGCTCAAGTAAATAACCTTCCTCATCGCTAATAGCAACATGGACATTTATTTCACTATTATTAATCGTTACATTTGCATCAAAACCTGCATGGTTCAGCAAATGGCATAATAAAATACCCAGTGTTGTTTCAGAACCACTGCGCATACTCAGCATATAGCTAAAGCTATTTAAGGTGTATTCTGGGACTTTTAAACTGGATACGCTAAATAACCACTGAGTAAAAAACATATCAACTAGCGCATCAAACCGTTCGTGAATATCAGGGTATTGTTGGCATAGTTCGGTGACTTGATTTTCAAAGTCGCTCAGTGTGGCAAAGCTATCACTTAAATCAGCTTGAGGATCCCACTTCGCTTCAGCGCTTATACAACGATACAACGCTTGGGGAACGAATGTGTCAAAAGCCTCATCTTGATAGGATTCATTTTGATCTTCAAACCAAGGGGTGGTCATTAATACGGCAACATCTTTAATAGAAAATGAATGACTAGTTTACCTATTTTTTTACACAGATACCAACGTAGCACGTTAGATTAACGTTCAAAGACTGTTTAGTGCAGCCTTTGAATACCTTTAGTTACAAAATAAACGCTGTTTTGGCAACCGCTAGCTTACCAATGAAGGCAATGACCACAGTCGTAACAACTAAAAACACAATTTTTATACTGGTTTTTTGCTGTTTACTGGCAATAATACCCAGTGCAATATACGCCACTACAAGAATAATCTTTTCAAGCAGCCAGGTTTGTTCTAGTGGATTAATTTTTGCAATAGCCATCAGCGCGAAGGCTGAAATAAGTAAAAACGTATCGGTTGCGTGACTACCAATAAATACCAATTTATTTTTAGCGATTGCACCACTGCCGAGGCGAGAAAATGAACGTAGATAAAATAGAACAATGCTTAAAACTGCAATTGCCATGTGTGTGTGTTTGACTGCTAAATAATCCATATGCCCCTAACTACTCATTAATGTTAAAAAAGAAATTGTACCAATGTTGTTAAACATGCCTATTCTAATGCGTTAAATAACTCACCAGTTCAATGCACTGGGTATTATTTTTTAATCTGGAAAACGCATTAAAATTTCTTCAAGCTCCGCTAGGTTGTCGTTAAATGCATCGACCAGTTTAGGCTCAAAGTGTTTGCCTTTTTGCTGATTGATTTCATTAACGACATCATCAAGCGTCCACGCTTCTTTGTAACAGCGTTTATGGCGCAGCGCATCATACACATCGGCAATCGCCACTATACGGCCAAAAATATGAATGTCTTCTCCTTGGATCCCTTGTGGGTAACCTGAACCATCCCATTTTTCATGGTGATCACGTGCAATTTGAGCACCTGCATTAACGATTTCACGACGAGAATCTTGTAAGATGAGGTAACCTTTTTGAGTGTGCGTTTTCATGATTTCCCACTCTTCGGAGGTCAATTTACCCGGCTTATTTAAAATAGCATCAGGAATACCCACTTTTCCAACATCATGAAGTGGCGACGCTAAACGAACTAAGTCAGCCTCACGTTTCGATAAACCATACGCCAGTGCTAAAGTATGACATATATGCGAAACCCGCTTAACATGATTGCCCGTTTCGGTTGAACGCTGCTCCAGAGCTTCGCTTAAACGAAGCACTAATTCTTGCTGAGTTGCTTCGACCTCGGATTGTAATTGCACATTCTCATACGCTAACTGTACATTTTGCGAAAATATTTCAATTAAATGGCGCTGTGTATCCGATAAGTCGTGTGGAATACCGGATATAAAAAGCATTGAATTATGATTGTGTTCGCTGCAACAGTATGCAAACAAATAATTGTCTTTATAAACAATGTTTTTATCTCTAAATGCTTGTTTACATGCTGATAGCTGCTCGGTATTCAATACCTCTTCAATTGCTTTACCTTCGCTGCGTTCAAAATCGCCTCGCCCAGAAAACACCACTAATTTATGCTGATTATCTTGTGGGTTACCTGCCACTAAACTGGTGGCGTACATTGCTTGATCAACAGTGCCGAGCAACGATGTTAATTGTTGCATCACCCCTTCAATAAAATGATCAAGTGAGTGCGCTGAAAAAATATCTCGAGATGCTTTAATGATTTTTTCAAGCCCTTGACGAGATTGTTCAATCGATAAAATATCGCGATAAGAACGTAAGCTCGACATCACTACAGTAAATAGTTTTTGTGCGGTAAGTTCAGTTTTTGATTTGTAGTCATTGATATCATAACTAACAATGACTTGGCGCTCTGGCGCTTGGCCGGGTTGACCAGTACGAAGGATAATACGGATATGATTATTTTTAGCGACTTCACGAATATATTGCGCGACTTTCAAACCTGCATCGTCGGTTTCCATCACCACATCAAGCAGTACAATTGCAGCATCGGGATTATTATCTATTTGTACTTTAGCCTCAGCCCCTGAGTATGCACTAATAAACTCTAAACGCTTGTCTTGAAACTCAAAATCACTCAATGCCAATTTCGTGACAGCATGAACCTCAGGCTCATCATCAACAATGATGACTTTCCATGTCCCCTTAACTACTTCACTTTCTACATCTTGTGGTTCATCCGAAAACAAAAAATCATCCATCATACTGAGTCCTCAAAGGCGTTTATTTTGCTCTCGCACTGTAATTGTTATAATTATCCCGGCCACTGTGCGAGCGTTACACGATCGTTATTTGCTAAATCTTTAACTGTAAGTATATTTGTATACGCCATTTGTGCAAAAAAACTATGCACTTTAGTACTTTGTTGATATCCATGCTCAATGACAAGGTAACCATTTGACGTTAAAAAATTGCGTGCTTGAGTAATAATATACTTTATATCAGCCATACCGTCATCATCGGCAACTAACGCAGAAAGTGGTTCAAAACGTACGTCACCTTGATTTAAGTGAATATCATCATATTCGATATACGGCGGATTACTAACTATTAGATCAAACTGTTGTGCTGTAACTTGGCTAAACCAATCACTTTGCACAAAGTCTACATTAATAAAGCCTAACCGCTGCTTATTTGTATTCGCAAGCGCTACAGCATCAGTAACCCTATCAACCCCTGTGATTTGCCAAAGTGGCATTTCGCTGGCAAGTGCAAGCGCAATTGCACCAGTCCCAGTGCCTAAATCAAGCACTTTAGCGGCCACAGGTAAAGGCAAACTGAGCGTATATTCAACCAGTGTTTCGGTATCTGGGCGAGGGATCAGCGTAGTGGGATTAACCTGCAGTGGCAAACTCCAAAATTCACGCGTGCCCGTTATATGAGCCACTGGCTCACCTGTTAAGCGACGTTGACAATAACTTTCAAATAGCTGTTGTTGTTGCGGTGTTAACTTTTGTTCTGGCCAGCTAAATAAGTAGCTACGTGGTTTTTGTAATACGTCGAGCAATAATACTTGAGCGTCTAATTTAGCACTATCGCTGCTACTTTGCAGCAGCAAAGTAGCACGCGAAACAGCACTTTCAATCGTGTCGGTCACGATTACTCATCACCCATAGCGGCTAGTAAATCAGCCTGATGCTCTTGCATTAGCGGCTCAATCACACAACCTAAGTCGCCGGCAACTACCTCATTTAAACGGTATAAAGTGAGATTGATACGGTGATCTGTAATACGTCCTTGCGGATAGTTATAAGTACGAATACGTTCCGAACGGTCACCGCTACCGACTAAGTTACGACGCTCTGATGCTTCAGCCGCGTGGCGTTTTTCATCTTCCGCTTGTTGTAAACGTGCAGCAAGCACTGACATCGCTTTCGCGCGATTTTTATGCTGTGAACGTTCATCTTGACACTCAACTACTACACCTGTTGGTAAGTGGGTAATACGAATTGCCGAGTCAGTTTTATTAACGTGCTGACCACCGGCACCTGAGGCACGGAACGTATCAACTTTAATATCAGCGGTATTAATTTGAATCGCTTCAGCTTCTGGCACTTCAGCCATTACCGCAACAGTACACGCAGAGGTATGTACTCGTCCTTGCGATTCAGTTTCTGGCACACGTTGTACCCGGTGAGCACCTGATTCAAACTTCAATTGCCCGTACACGCCTTCACCACTAATGTTAGCAATGACTTCTTTGTAACCACCGTGCTCACCTTCATTGGTGCTCACAATCTCTACTTTCCATTTTTTAGTTTCAGCATAACGGGTATACATACGGAATAAATCACCAGCAAAAATGGCCGCTTCATCGCCTCCCGTGCCGGCACGTACTTCTAAAAACACATTATTATTGTCGCGCGGATCTTTTGGTAGCATCAACACTTGTATTTGATCTTCGATAGCAAGGATTTGCGCTTTGGCTTCTTTGTATTCTTCTTGCGCCATCTCACGCATATCAGGATCCGAATCCTTTAGCATTTCTTCTGCTGTAGCAACATCATCTTGTGTTTGCTGATAGCCTAAAAATGCTTTAACAATTTCTTCCAACTCAGAATATTCTTTTGAAAGCGCACGAAAACGATTTTGGTCGCTAATAACTGACGGATCACTTAGCAGCGCTTGTACTTCTTCATAACGCTCTACTAAGGTTTCTAACTTACGATAAACGGACTCTTTCATGTAACTGCTATTCCTGATCAATACCTAACATTTTCTTTAATTGGCTTAACTGAGCAACTTCACCTTTTTTAGCCGCATCTTGAATTGCACGGGTAGGCGCGTGCATTAGGCGGTTGGTTAACTTGTTGGCCAGCTCTAAAATAATTTTTTCTGCGTCTTTACCAGTGTTTAATTGACTTATTGCCTTATCAACCAGCTCAGACTTAATATCGTGTACATCTTGGCGATAAGAGCGGATCAGATCGACAGAGTCGAGTGAACGCATCCACATCACAAATTCCGCACAGCGCTGGGTAATAATCACTTGCGCTTCATCGGCGGCTTGTTCTCTTGAAGCGATATTTTCGCTTACTATTGCCTGTAAGTCATCAACCGAATACAAATAGGCCGCATCTAATTCACCAACTTGGCTTTCAATATCGCGCGGTACTGCAATATCAATAAATAACATTGGCTTATTACGGCGTTGTTTTAGCGCTTGTTCAACTACCCCTTTACCAATAATTGGCAAAGTACTTGCTGTCGAACTGATCACTATATCCGCCTGATGTAAGCGTTCAGGTAACTGCGCTAACGCAATAACGTCGGCATTAACATCTTCTGCCAGAAGGCGTGCACGCTCTATGGTGCGATTCGCCACGGTGATCTGTTGTGGTTCATTTTGATATAAATGTTTCGCTACCAGCTCAATTGTTTCCCCGGCACCAATTAATAGCACTTTGGTTTTATCTAACTTGCCATATATATGTTTAGCTAAATTAACCGCAGCATAAGCAACAGACACCGCACTGGCGCCTATATCGGTTTCCGTTCTTACTTGTTTTGCTACCGAAAAGGTTTTTTGAAATAACCGGTCAAATACCACACTCACCGAATTGTGATTTTTGGCGCTATTATAAGCTTGCTTTATTTGACCAAGAATTTGCGGTTCACCTAGCACCAAAGAATCTAGGCCACATGACACACGCATTAAATGATTGATAGCATCATTATCTTGATGACAATATACATTACTGCTCAGTTCGTATTCATCCAAACCGTGGAAACTAGCTAACCATTGCAACAGTATTTGGGAATTTTGCTGAGCGAGGCTACAATAGATTTCTGTTCGGTTACATGTGGACACAATAACCGCTTCATTAAACTGATCGTGATCGCTCAGTTGCTGTAATGCTTCTGACAATTGCTCAGGCGAAAAGGCAACCTTTTCGCGTAATTCTACAGATGCGGTTTTATGATTAATACCAAGTGCTACTATGGTCATATGTGCCAAATATTGCTAAGCCGTGCTCGAAAGACGATAATTTTACCAAAAATCAGCGGAATATGGAAAGTAAGGAACGACATTTGATTCGACTATATTTGATTTTACTCATATTTTTTTTATTTTTAAGTGGTTGTGCGCAGCAAATTAGCCCTCAAACAGCTCTTTATGACGATTGGAAGTCGCAATTATCACAACAAACCAATTGGCAAGTTGAAGGAAAACTGGCTTTTATTAGTCCAGATGAACGCCAATCAGCAAACTTAAATTGGCAACAACAAGAACAGTTAAACCAACTTATTCTAACGAGTTTTATCGGTACCCGTGTTTTAGCATTAACACAAAATACTAACGGCGCTGAACTTGAATACGATGATCACATTTACCATGATATTAATGCATCGCGCCTGCTTGCTAGGCTCACTGGTTTTAATATACCGATGGACAGCGCCGATCATTGGTTAAAAGGCACTGTTGACGATCCAAGTTTGCAAGTTGATGCACTAGGCCGAGCAAAAAATGTAACTTGGCACGCACCCGATGGCGATCAATGGCAAATAAGCTACGCTGATTACCAACAATACGCCGGATTTTGGTTACCTAAAAAGCTCACGTTAAAACACCAAGATATTAAAATAAAAATTCAACTTTACGAGTGGCACTTTAACTAACATGACTACGCACACTATGACTTCATTTTCGTTATTGGCTCCTGCCAAGCTCAATTTATTTTTACACATTAATGGCCGTCGTGAAGATGGCTATCATGAACTGGAAACCTTATTTACTTTTTTAAATTATGGCGATCAACTCACATTTACTTTGACTGAAACAACTGAAATTGAAGTCACTGGTGACACCACCGATATCCCCCTAAAAGATAATTTGATCTATAAAGCGGCCGTTTTATTACAAAAACACACAAATTCCCTTTTTGGCGCAAAAATAAATTTAACTAAAATATTACCAATGGGAGGCGGCGTTGGTGGTGGTTCTTCAGATGCGGCCAGCACACTTTTAGCGCTTAATAAATTATGGCAATGCCAGTTATCACTGTCTGAATTAGCAGCGCTTGGCGTGCAGTTAGGCGCAGATGTGCCGGTGTTCATTAACGGCAAAAGCGCCCTAGCTCAAGGCATTGGCGAGAAGTTAGTGAATGTAGAGCTGCCGTCAAAATGGTATTGTGTAGTGCATCCAAGTGAACATGTCAGCACCGCGAAAATTTTTACTCACCCAGATTTAAAACGCAATACACCGAAGCTAAAAGGCCACTGGCAGCAACAAACATTAGCCAACGATTGCGAGCCTTTAGTTAAAAAGCTCTGCCCTGAGGTTGAAAAGACCCTCCAGTGGTTGCTAAAATACGCTCCGTCGAAGATGACTGGCACAGGTTCATGCTGTTTTGTTGAATTTGCCACGCAAAAAGAAGCGCAACATGTTCTTGAAAATCTCCCCCATAACTGGGACGGTTTTATTGCCAGCAGCGTTAATATCTCTCCTGCTCATACGCAGTTGGACGCTATACATTGAAGCAATGAAGTAACGTACAAGTAAATAAAGTTTAAGTTAATAAGCTATACTTTTTTTATCGCTTATTAGTCCAAAAATTCAGTGCCTGAGGAACCCTACCGTGCCTGACATGAAGCTCTTCGCTGGTAACGCAACACCTGAGTTAGCTCAAAAAGTTGCAAAACGTTTATATATTGAAGTTGGCGATGCTGTTGTTGGCCGTTTTAGCGACGGTGAGATCAGTGTTCAAATTAATGAAAATGTTCGTGGCTCGGATGTTTTTATTGTGCAATCAACCTGTGCCCCTACTAACGATAACTTGATGGAGCTTATTGTAATGGTTGATGCCTTACGTCGTGCATCTGCAGGTCGTATAACAGCCGTCATTCCTTATTTTGGTTATGCACGTCAAGATCGCCGCGTGCGCTCTGCTCGCGTACCAATCACAGCAAAAGTTGTTGCTGATTTCTTATCAAGTGTAGGTGTTGACCGAGTTCTAACGGTTGATTTACACGCTGAGCAAATCCAAGGCTTCTTTGATGTACCAGTTGATAATGTGTTCGGTAGCCCAGTGCTACTTGAAGATATGAAAGAGCGTCAATTTGATGATGTTGTTGTTGTATCACCTGATATCGGCGGTGTAGTTCGTGCCCGTGCTATTGCTAAGTTATTAAACGATACCGATCTTGCCATTATTGATAAGCGTCGCCCACAAGCGAATGTTTCTCAAGTAATGCACATTATTGGTGACGTTGAAGGCCGTGACTGTATCATCGTTGATGATATGATCGATACTGGCGGTACCTTATGTAAAGCAGCTGAAGCACTTAAAGAACACGGTGCTAAGCGAGTATTCGCTTACGCTACTCACCCTGTACTTTCTGGCCAAGCATTAGAAAACATTCGTAACTCAGTAATTGATGAAGTGATTGTAACTGACTCAATTCCACTGTCTGCTGAATTAAAAGCAATTGATAAAATTAAAGTGTTAACACTTGCAGACATGCTAGCTGAAACAATTCGCCGTATCAGCAATGAAGAATCTATTTCAGCGATGTTCGAACACTAAACTTGGTTTAGTTAAAATATCCTGATGTAATAAAGCGCCTCGTTGGCGCTTTTTTTATGTATCGTGTTTCTTTTAATTAGTCGCGGTGGTATGATAGCGCGCCTTTTGGCTAGGGACCTTGGTCGCAAAGGCCCTACACTATTTAATTATTGGAGACATCATGTCTAACGAAACATATACATTTAATGCAGAATTACGCACAGCTACGGGTACAGGTGCGAGCCGCCGCCTACGTCGTGAAGATAAAATCCCTGCGATCCTTTACGGTGCTGACAAAGAAGCTGCATCACTTACTTTTGAACACAAAGATATTATCAAAGCACAAGAAAGTGAAGGTTTTTACACTCACATCCTTACTCTTGATATCGCTGGTGAAAAAGTTGAAGCTATCCTTAAAGATATCCAACGTCACCCGTTCAAGCCTAAAATCACTCACCTTGATTTCCAACGTGTAGATGCTACTCACAAACTTAACACTAAAGTACCAGTTCACTTCATCGGTGAAGAAGCGGTAACTAAAGCGGGTAACACTGTAGTTCACCAATTAACAGAAATCGAAATCACGTGTCTTCCTAAGTCACTTCCTGAATTCGTAGAAGTTGACGTAGCTGGCCTAGTTGCTGGTGACTCAATACACATCTCTGACGTTAAACTTCCAGCAGGTGTTTCATCTGTTGATTTAGCGAAAGGTGCTGATCACGACCAGTCTATCGTAACTATCAAAGCTAACAAAGCTGCGCCAGTTGAAGACGAAGCTGCAGAATAAATTTTAAGGTTTGCACCTTGAATTCTATTCAAATGCTTGTGGGCCTGGCTAATCCAGGCCCCGAATACGCAAACACACGCCACAATGCAGGTGCTTGGTTCATCGAGCAACTCGCTGCACGCTACAACTGTACGCTAAAACACGATCCTAAGTATCACGGCCTTACCGGCAAAGTGATCATCCAAGGTCAAGAATTCAAATTACTGATCCCTACTACTTATATGAATTTAAGTGGTAAAGCTGTCGGTAGTTTAGCCAACTTTTTCAAAATTCCTGTTGAGAGCATCCTAGTTGCCCATGACGAAATGGATTTAGAACCCGGTGTTGCCAAATTAAAAAAAGGTGGCGGACACGGTGGCCATAATGGTTTAAAAGACATTATTGCAAAGATGGCAAATCAAAAAGATTTCATGCGTTTGCGCGTTGGCATAGGTCATCCAGGACACCGTGAAATGGTGACCGGATGGGTGCTTGGAAAAGCAGCCAAAGAAGACCAAGAGAAAATGGATGCCGCAGTAGATGAAGCAGTTCGTTGTATGGAAATACTTGCAAAAGACGGTGTGTTAAAAGCACAAAACAGACTACATTCGTTTAAGCCATAATTGGTTAAGCGGATCTAAACAAGGTATCTTAACTATGGGTTTCAAATGTGGCATCGTCGGTTTGCCTAATGTTGGTAAATCAACACTTTTCAATGCATTAACCAAAGCGGGTATTGAAGCCGCTAACTTTCCTTTTTGTACCATCGAGCCAAATACGGGCGTGGTACCGGTGCCAGATCCTCGTCTAGACGAACTTGCAAAGATTGTAAAACCACAACGTATTCTTACCACGAGTATGGAATTTGTGGATATTGCAGGTCTTGTAAAAGGCGCATCGAAAGGGGAAGGTCTTGGTAACCAGTTTTTAGCTAACATTCGTGAAACCGATGCAATTGGCCACGTAGTACGCTGCTTTGAAGATGACAACATCATTCACGTTGCAGGTACCATTGATCCTGCTGATGATATTGATGTGATCAACACCGAGTTAGTACTTGCTGATATGGATAGCGCTGAAAAAGCCCTTTTCCGTAACGCGAAAAAAGCCAAAGGTGGCGATAAAGACGCAAAAGAACAAAATGCCGTACTTGAAAAAGTAAAAGTACACCTTGATGAAGGCTTAACTTTACGTTCTTTAGCATTAACTAAAGAAGAAAAAGCGGCTATTAGCTCTGTTAACTTCTTAACAATCAAACCAACTATGTATATTGCTAACGTAGCTGAAGATGGTTTTGAAAATAACCCATATCTTGACCGTGTACGCGAAATTGCTGCTGCTGAAGATGCTGTTGTTGTGCCTGTATGCGCCGCGATTGAATCTGAGCTTTCGGAATTAGATGAAGAAGATAAACTTGAGTTTATGGCCGATCTTGGTCTGGATGAGCCAGGTTTGAATCTAGTGATCCGTGGTGGTTATGAGTTACTTCATTTACAAACCTACTTTACTGCAGGTGTAAAAGAAGTACGTGCATGGACAATCCCAGTAGGTGCAACTGCGCCACAAGCTGCAGGTAAAATCCACACTGACTTTGAGCGTGGCTTTATCCGTGCACAGACCATCGCTTTTGATGACTACATCGCCTATAAAGGTGAAAGTGGTGCAAAAGAAGCAGGTAAGATGCGCCAAGAAGGCAAAGAATACATAGTTAAAGATGGCGATGTAATGAACTTCTTGTTCAATGTTTAACACCATCCCAGTGTGACCTATCACCTTTAGTGATTTTTAAAGGCTCGTTTTTACGAGCCTTTTTTATTTTTGCACTATCATTAAATATCAGCTGTTGTGAATAAGTCACAATAAAGCAGTTAAAAAAACACCATTTTTATTAAAATTTAGCCTGTTAGCCTATTTTTCCCGCAAACAAACCAAGATACGTGTTTTTTTGCAAAAAAGGTGTTGACGGATTTGGGTCATATCAGCATAATACGCCCCGCACTCAGCGATGAAGTGCTAACAAAAAAGATGGCTAAGTAGCTCAGCTGGTTAGAGCACATCACTCATAATGATGGGGTCACAGGTTCAAATCCCGTCTTAGCCACCATTATTTTTTGTTGCTCAATGAAGAGTTTAAAATAACTACCTAGTGTTTTATTACACAACGTATGCGGGAGTGGCGGAATTGGTAGACGCGCTGGATTTAGGTTCCAGTATCTTAGGATGTGAGAGTTCAAGTCTCTCCTTCCGCACCATGTTCTTGATAAGAATTAAAATTATCAATTGTTATTGTTGGGATATCGCCAAGCGGTAAGGCACCAGGTTTTGATCCTGGCATTCCCAGGTTCAAATCCTGGTATCCCAGCCAACAATGGCTAAGTAGCTCAGCTGGTTAGAGCACATCACTCATAATGATGGGGTCACAGGTTCAAATCCCGTCTTAGCCACCATTTCTTTTTTAGAAGTGGCTCTGCAAGAGTTAAATTGCAACTCAATGAAGAGTTTAAAATAACTACCATTTCTTTGATTAATTCAAAGTGATAATGCGGGAGTGGCGGAATTGGTAGACGCGCTGGATTTAGGTTCCAGTATCTTAGGATGTGAGAGTTCAAGTCTCTCCTTCCGCACCATGTTCTTGATAAGAACTAAAACTATCAATTGATTCTTTGTTGGGATATCGCCAAGCGGTAAGGCACCAGGTTTTGATCCTGGCATTCCCAGGTTCAAATCCTGGTATCCCAGCCAACTTCTTCTACCAAAGAGTGTTGTTAAAGAATAACTCTAGCTACGAGTATAAACAGCAAAAACGTATATAATTATACGGACTATGCGGGAGTGGCGGAATTGGTAGACGCGCTGGATTTAGGTTCCAGTATCTTAGGATGTGAGAGTTCAAGTCTCTCCTTCCGCACCATTTTCTTGATAAGAATTAAAACTATCAACTGTTTCTTTGTTGGGATATCGCCAAGCGGTAAGGCACCAGGTTTTGATCCTGGCATTCCCAGGTTCAAATCCTGGTATCCCAGCCAACATTCTTCTACCAAAGAATGTTGTTAAAGAATAACTCTAGCTACGAGTATAAACAGCAAAAACGTATATAATTATACAGACTATGCGAGAGTGGCGGAATTGGCAGTTGTCTTGAATTAGACGCTGGATTTAGGTTCCAATACATTAATACTGTATATGATCGATGCGGGAGTGGCGGAATTGGTAGACGCGCTGGATTTAGGTTCCAGTATCTTAGGATGTGAGAGTTCAAGTCTCTCCTTCCGCACCATGTTCTTACCTAGAACTAAAACTAATAAAATTTAAAGTTGGGATATCGCCAAGCGGTAAGGCACCAGGTTTTGATCCTGGCATTCCCAGGTTCAAATCCTGGTATCCCAGCCAACTTT
>NZ_JACJEZ010000239.1:0-234 GCF_014164365.1 Pseudoalteromonas sp. SG43-6 | reverse complement strand
AGAATGGTGGGTCATGATGGACTTGAACCATCGACCAATGGATTAAAAGTCCACTGCTCTACCAACTGAGCTAATGACCCGCTCTGATGTGCCTAAGCACGCTGCGTAGATCCGCCGATTATAAACCACTCTACTATTCAACGAATAAAGAATGGTGGGTCATGATGGACTTGAACCATCGACCAATGGATTAAAAGTCCACTGCTCTACCAACTGAGCTAATGACCCGCTCTG
>NZ_JACJEZ010000238.1:0-235 GCF_014164365.1 Pseudoalteromonas sp. SG43-6 | reverse complement strand
ACAGCGGTATAAAATTTGTCACGCCAAATCAGCGTCACTTAGGTTTAGATAAAGAAATATTAGCCAAGCGCCAGCAGGTAAACGATGCGGCTAGATTGAATAACCCTGGTCGTTGGTCAGGAAAATCACGCGATTGGTCAATAATTAAGGAAGTAAATTTAAATCCTGAGAAAAAAGAAGAAATGCGGGTGGCATAAAATTTAACTTGAGGCGACAACTAACTTGAAAAACTCCG
>NZ_JACJEZ010000237.1:0-238 GCF_014164365.1 Pseudoalteromonas sp. SG43-6 | reverse complement strand
GCGTCTCTTAACCTCTTTGCGAATGAATAACTAAAAATATTTTGCACAAAGAGAAGACATTAGAATATTTTTAACAGCGCGGTGGCAAGCCACTCGCCTACAAGTTATTAAGCACCAAAGTAACTTTAAACTCCCGTAGGCGTTAAGCTTGCTGACGCGCGTCTCTTAACCTCTTTGCGAATGAATAACTAAAAATATTTTGCACAAAGAGAAGACATTAGAATATTTTTAACAGCGC
>NZ_JACJEZ010000236.1:0-241 GCF_014164365.1 Pseudoalteromonas sp. SG43-6 | reverse complement strand
GTTTAGAAGAAAGACTCAGCGCGATTATTGACTGTGGCCATTTAGATGAAGCAGCCATTAATGAATACTGCCGTAATAAAGGGCTTTATCCGCATCATATTAAGCAGTGGAAGCAAGACTTTGCCCAAGGACCTACAACGAAACTAGCTAAATCAGACAGTAAACAGTTAAAGCAAGAAATAAAACAGCTGCAAAAAGAGCTTAATCGTAAAGATAAAGCCTTAGCTGAAACAGCGGCATT
>NZ_JACJEZ010000235.1:0-241 GCF_014164365.1 Pseudoalteromonas sp. SG43-6 | reverse complement strand
ATCGCTGCTTCATCTAAATGGCCACAGTCAATAATCGCGCTGAGTCTTTCTTCTAAACGCCAGTCTTGTGGTCGTTTTTCTGCTGTCATTTGGCTACCCGTCTGGTGTGTTTCAAGTTGATGTTTCTTTGCGAGTGCTATCCAGCGTTGTAACGTTGAATAACCGACACCTAAATCATCTGCAATATCTTCTAGACGAACATCATCACATTGAGATAATGCTTTTTCAACCGCTTGAACTT
>NZ_JACJEZ010000234.1:0-242 GCF_014164365.1 Pseudoalteromonas sp. SG43-6 | reverse complement strand
CAGGAGGTTGGCTTAGAAGCAGCCATCCTTTAAAGAAAGCGTAATAGCTCACTGGTCGAGTCGGTCTGCGCGGAAGATGTAACGGGGCTAAACTATGCACCGAAGCTGCGGATTCAGAATTTATTTTGAGTGGTAGGGGAGCGTTCTGTAAGCGGTTGAAGGTGTACCGGGAGGTATGCTGGACGTATCAGAAGTGCGAATGCTGACATGAGTAACGATAATGCGGGTGAAAAACCCGCACG
>NZ_JACJEZ010000233.1:0-242 GCF_014164365.1 Pseudoalteromonas sp. SG43-6 | reverse complement strand
CCTAAACATGCGAGTTGGTTGAATATGGTCGAGATAGAAATTGGCAATATGAATAAGCAATGCTTAGATCGGCGCATAGCAAGTATGGAAGAGTTAAAGACAGAGCTCACGGCGTGGGAATGGCGCCGAAATAAAGAAGGCGCCAGTATAAATTGGATGTTTAATGTTGATTCAGCACGTGAAAAACTAGAGAGAGCTTACGGTGCTCTCAACTAGTCAAAATTTGTGTGACGAAGTACTAG
>NZ_JACJEZ010000232.1:0-247 GCF_014164365.1 Pseudoalteromonas sp. SG43-6 | reverse complement strand
AGTCGTAACAAGGTAGCCCTAGGGGAACCTGGGGCTGGATCACCTCCTTATACGATTTAGAACTTATTTGTTCGTAGTGTCCACACAGATGATTGTTAATTAGTGCGTATCCCTTTGGGATAACTAATTAATATGCTCTTTAAAAATTTGGAAAAGCTGATAATAAAATTCGTATGAATAACATTGTTATTTATACAGAGTTTTCAAAAGTAAAAAAGAATGATAGCAGTATCATTCAGTGCCATTT
>NZ_JACJEZ010000231.1:0-247 GCF_014164365.1 Pseudoalteromonas sp. SG43-6 | reverse complement strand
AAGGAGCCCCCATGCCTGATATTCAACTATTTAAATATTTCGAATCAATTGACGACCCTCGCCAGCAGGGTAAAGTTGTCCATAAACTTTTTGATATCATATTCTTAGCTGTCAGCGCTGTCATACCAATCTGCATAAAGATTAAGTCAATTTTATCCAGTCTCTAGAGCATATGCTTTTAACCGTATCAGGAACAGAAATGAATTTATTCCACGCTTGCGAAACCTGTTCGACTATTTCTTCATAA
>NZ_JACJEZ010000230.1:0-247 GCF_014164365.1 Pseudoalteromonas sp. SG43-6 | reverse complement strand
CACTTATAACTGAATGATGATTTATAAATGACAGGCGATTCAGTCGCTCTGTTTTTAAACTTCTAAAAAATCGCTCCATTACTGCATTATCCCAACAATTACCTCGACGACTCATACTTTGCGTTATAGTTAGTTGTGATAACCGAGCTCTAAACGAGGCCGCAGAATACTGACACCCCTGATCGGAATGAAACATCAGTTGATTAAGAACCGGCTGTTGACGCTTAATAGCATTATTCAATGCTGC